>CANRHA010000239.1 GCA_947630315.1 uncultured Clostridia bacterium | reverse complement strand
CATCCGCGCCGTTTTCGCTGTAGTACTCGGCCAGCTCCTCCGGGTCTGCAATATCAACATTCCCCGCAAATTTTTTCCCCTTTGTAACCTTTCCGTCGCGCACGTCGAGGCAGGGTATGATCCGTTTTTTCAGCATGGTTACCTCCGGTATGTTTATTTCGGGCCTTCTGCTTGCCCCTACCCCGGGGCCGCCTTCCCCCCCGCGCTCCGCGCGGGCGGCCCGCCTGCGGCGGGCTGCCCCGGGCCCCTTCGGGGCCCGGGGCAAAAGGCGGCCCGGGTCAGGGGCAGGAGGCCGCGGCAATTGCAAGTCTTAAGTCGATCAGGCCCTCGTAGTACGCCTTGCCCACGATAGCCCCCGATACCCCGCAGTCGCGCAGGGCGGATATTTCGTCAAGCCCGGTTACGCCGCCCGAGGCTATGATTTCCATGTTCACCTCGCGGCAGAGCCGGTGGTAAAGTTCAAGGTTAGCGCCCTTCATCTCTCCGTCGCGGTTTATGTCGGTGCATATCATCGCGCCCACGCCTATAGACTGCATCTTTTCCGAAAACTCCCTAAGCGTTACGTCCGAGCGCTCGAGCCAGCCCCTTACGGCTATGTTTCCGTTTTTGACGTCTGCGCCGACGGCTATTTTCTTGCCGAAAAGCCTTACCGCTTCGCGCAGAAGATCCTCGTTCTCAATTGCCGCCGTGCCGAGTATTACCCGGCCCGCGCCTGCGCTGAGGTACTTTTCGACCGTTTCAAGATTTCTTATCCCGCCGCCGACTTCCCCAAAAAGCCCACTTTGGTTCAGAATATCCCTGATGACCTCAAAATTCGGCGTAGTTCCGGCCTTTGCGCCTTCAAGATCGACAATGTGAATGCATTCCGCGCCCATGTTTTTAAAGTCCATGGCCACCGAAACGGGGTCGTCGCTGTAAACGGTCATCTCGTTGTAGTCGCCCTTTCTCAGGCGCACCGCCTTTTTGCCGAACAGATCTATAGCAGGAAAAATTTTCATGTTATCCTCCCATCTCGCAAAAAGCCCTGAGTATTGAAAGCCCTACCGGCCCGCTCTTTTCGGGGTGAAACTGACAGCCCATAACGTTGCGGTCCGCAACGGCCGCGGTAAGCTCCGCGCCGTAATCGGTTGTCGCGATAACCGACGGGCACTTCGCCCCGTAGTATGAATGGACAAAGTACACGCAGTCGTTTTCTTTGAGATATTTAAACAGCGGGTGAGGCTTGAATTTCAGCTCGTTCCAGCCTATATGGGGTATCTTAAGCCCTGCGGGAATTACCTCCTCTATCGGCCTGACTTCTCCCTTGATAAGTCCGAGGCCGGTGTGAACGCCGAACTCGAAGCTTTTTTCAAATAAAAGCTGCATTCCGAGGCAGATGCCGAGAATGGGTTTGCCGGCTTTTGCCTCATCTGTAAGCGCCTCAAACATGCCGGTGTTTTTCAGCTTTTCCGCCGCGTCGCCGAACGCCCCGACCCCGGGCAGGATCATCCTGTCGACGGTTTTCAGCTCATCTTTATCGCGGATAAGCCTCACCTCGGCGCCTATAGAGCGCAGCGAGCTGTCGAGCGAAAAAAGGTTTCCTACGCCGTAGTCGATTATCCCGAGCATTACAGCGCCCCCTTGGTCGAGGGGAGGGCGTCGCCGAAGCGCGGGTCCTTTTCGGTCGCTTCTCTTAAGGCTCTCGCCGCTGATTTGAACGCGCCCTCAATAATGTGGTGAGAATTTTTCCCCGAGAGCTGAACAAAGTGCAGGCAGATATCCGCCTCGCGGGTAAGCGCCATGAAGAACTCCTCGACAAGCTCGGTGTCGAAGCAACCTACCTTCTGCGTCGGGATATTAAGCCCAAAGCCGAGATACCCCCTGCCCGAGAGATCGACAGCCGTCTGAATGAGCGCCTCGTCCATCGGTATCAGCGCGCTGCCGTAGCGCCTTATTCCTATCTTGTCGCCAAGCGCGGCCTTAAGCGCCTGACCGAGGGCTATGCCTATATCTTCTGTCGAGTGGTGGTCGTCGACGTCGGTGTCGCCGGCGCAGCTCACCCTTAAATCAAAGCCGGAGTGCTTCCCGAAAAGGGTCAGCATGTGATCCAAAAAGCCTATTCCGGTGCGGATATCCGTATTTCCGCCGCCGTCAATATTTAAATAAAGCTTGATGTCTGTTTCGGCGGTTTTTCTGTTGATTTCAGCTGTTCTCATCGGGCTTCCTCCGTTAATAAAATATTTTTTATCGCTAACATAAGCTGCTGCATCTGTTCAAGCGAGCCTACCGTTATCCTGAGCCAATCCTTTATGCGCGGTTTGTCGAAGTACCTTATAAGTATCCCCGCGTCCTTAAGCTTAAGATAAAGTTCCCTTGCCTCAATTTTCCCCGGCCTTGCAAAAATAAAGTTCGCCGAGCTTTCTATTACCGTGAATCCGAGCTCTCCGAGCGCCTTTTGAGTGTGATCCCGCGCCGCGATTATATCCTTGCAGAGCCGCTCGGTGTAGGCGGAGTCTTCAATCGCCCCGAGCGCCATGGCGAGGTCGGCGCGGCTGATGTTGTACGGGTTCGTCGAGTAGATTATCCTGTAGAGATCGCTTATCAGCTCGGGGTCGGCAAAGGCGTAGCCAACTCTTGCTCCCGCGAGCGCGCGCGACTTCGAGAAGGTTCTTACAACTATCAGGTTTTTGTATTTTTTTATCAGCGGCAGAGCGGTCTCGCCGCCGAAATCGACATACGCCTCGTCGATCGCTACCACGTTATCCGGGTTAGACGCCGCGATTTTTTCTATTTCATCTCTGCCGATGGCGCGGCCGGTAGGGGCGTTCGGGTTGGCGATGAAGATGTTTTTGGATATCCCGATATAGTCTGCGGGGTCGAGCGAGAAGTCGTCCTTCAGGGGTATTTCAACGTAGGGCACGCCGTTTATCTCGGCGAAAACGCTGTAGAAGCCGTAGGTTATGTCGGCAAAGGCGGCCGGCCGGGTTTTTGAGCAAAACGCCTTGAATATGAAGTTAAGGACCTCGTCCGAGCCGTTTGTAACTATGACCTCCGAGGGGGTAACGCCGTAGCTCTCGGCGATTTTTTCCCTGAGCGCGCCGCCGTCAAGGGGCGGGTACAGGTTCGAGGCTTTAAGCTCCTCCTCGGCGTTGTCGTGGTAGGCGATCTCGACGAG
>CANRHA010000238.1 GCA_947630315.1 uncultured Clostridia bacterium | reverse complement strand
TGGAACGGCCGCGGGCGGCGCGCAGGGGCTGAGTCAGAGGCAGAAGCCTTCCCGCTACCGCCATCGCGCAAAATTTGCAAAAACACTTGCGCTGTACATGAAAATGTGGTATAATTTAGCCGGATATATTTTTGGCCCCGACAATATGGAGGAATAACCGTGAAACGTACTTTGCCGATTCTGCTTGCCGCCTCTTTGGCGCTTACGCTCTGCGCCTGCGGAAAAAAAGAGGACGAAAGCAACATCAAAATACCTATACGAACAGGCAACACCGTCAACTATGATACCCAGCGCGCCAGGATCGGCACGATTTTCGAACAGGTCACGCTCGAGGCCGCCGTCGGAACGCCCTACACCCTTGATCTTTCATTTACGCGTATGGGCGGCACGATAGCTTCGATAAACGTTCATGACGACCAGGAGGTCCAAGAGGGCGACGTGATAGCAACTCTCGATTCCACCGAGCTTGAAGATGAAATAGTAGTTCAGGAGCTTACGCTTAATTCGGCCAGATCGACCTACGAAAACCTCACCGCCCAGCACGCCGACGACGACGATATAGAATTTGCCAGAATAGCGTATGAAATAGAGCAGTACAAGTATGACCGCCTTGTTGAAAAGCGCGATTACCTTGAACTCAAAGCGCCGTTTGACGGCAGGATAATCTCATTAAAAGATTACTGGGTAGGCTCTCATATCGACATGAACACGCCGCTCTGCACCATTTCGGATTCCTCTAAAGTCTGCCTCACCGCCACCGACTATATGAACCAGCTTTCAAACGTAAGCTTCGGCACAATGGTAGATGTAAGGCAGGGCGCTCTGGTGTCAACGACCGGAAAGGTAGTCGATACGATAACCTCTGAGTACCGCGACCGCGAGACGGGCGGCATGGTCCAGGTCTACACCTACGTCATTCAGGCCGATGAGGCGATCGAGTCGAGCGAGCTTGGCGGAATAGAAGTCATCTTCACCACCCTCCGCCGCGACGACGCGGTAATAGTTCCAACCGAGGCGGTATTCGAGACCACCGACGAAACCGGCGCTTCCGGCCACTATGTAAACGTTTTAATGAACGGTATAAAGGTTCAGACCTCCGTTTCCGTAGGCGTAATTTCGGGCGATGACACCGAAATAGTAAGCGGCCTTGACGGCACCGAAACCCTGATAATGCCGTAATTCAAGAAAAAAATTCACCCCGATGCTTATACATCGGGGCTGTTTTTTATCCTATCCTTAAGAATCTCAGATAGTTTTTATTCTTCATTTCCTGGATCTTCGATGTGTTCCATTCGCCGTCGCCGAAGGTGTAGGTGATGGTGCTGTCGTCTATCCATCTGATATCCGGGGTAACGCCGCTCGTGTTGTGTATTGCGACTCTGGTGGCATAGCCTGCTTCGCGGAGGGTGAAGTAGCGGTATTCCTTGTCGAGATCGTTCGGCTCGACAACTATTATAACCTTTCCGCGCGAGTTGTCCTGAACGTCCTTGATGTAGTAGCGGTATTTTCCTCCCGGCGAAACGCACATCGCGTTGAGGTTGTCGATTTTCGCCATGTCGTAGTTTGAGGTGACGGAGACGGGCGCGGACGAATTGATTTTAGTTTCGACCGATGAACCGCCGAAGAGGGTACATGCGACCGAGAAAGCCACCAATCCGACCACATACATTAAAATGTAGATGGTTCCCATTATCACCTTGACGTTTTCCGAGGCGGTGCAGGAGAAGAACATTATTATTCCGACGGTGAGCGGGGGAAGGTAAAGCTCCGGCCTTGACGAGTTGAAGATTATCAGTAAAAACACCGGCAGCAGCAGCGCCATCGAGATTATCCTTGTCGGCAGCTGTTTTCTTGTGTAGAACATCAGTATAAGGAAGATAACGCTTGCGGCGACGTAGATTATTATAAAGGCGCGTTCGTTGTGAAATTCTATTTCATAGAGAAAAGACCAGTACGCCAAAATAAGAGTGAGTCCAAGGTAGGCTATTGTCAGGACGGACACCCCGAGCTTCAGCCATTTGTTAGAAAGAATCGACTTATTCATTATAAACCTCCCGGCGTCAGCTGTCGAGCTTTAAAACGCTCATGAACGCCTCTTGCGGAACCTCTACCGTTCCGAGCTGACGCATACGTTTTTTGCCTTCTTTTTGTTTTTCAAGAAGTTTTTTCTTGCGGGTTATATCTCCGCCGTAGCATTTTGCAAGAACGTCCTTGCGGTAAGCCTTTACCGTTTCTCTTGCGATTATCTTTCCGCCGATGGCCGCCTGGATCGGTACCTCGAACATCTGGCGGGGGATATTCTCCTTAAGCTTTTCACACAGCCGCCTTGCGCGGTTGTAGGCCCTGTCGGCGTGAACGATAAAGCTGAGGGCGTCGACTATCTCGCCGTTGAGCAAGAGGTCGAGCTTCACAAGCTTCGAGGGCGCGTAGCCGAGCATTTCGTAGTCGTATGAGGCATATCCGCGTGTGCGGGATTTGAGGGTGTCGAAGAAATCGTAAATTACCTCGTTCAAGGGCAGCTCGTAGTGTATATCGACCCGCTTGTCGTCGATATATTTCATATCCTTGAATACTCCGCGCCGCTCCTGACAAAGCTCCATAACGTTGCCTACAAAATCGGAGGGCGAGAAGATGTGCGCGCTTATGATAGGCTCCTCCGCCGACTGTATAAGCCCGGGATCGGGGTAGTTGGTCGGATTGTCGATATATCTCACCTCGCCGCTCGTCATCGTAACCTTGTAAATGACCGACGGCGCCGTAGTTATAAGGTCGAGGTTGTATTCCCGTTCAAGCCGCTCCTGGATTATGTCCATGTGTAAAAGGCCCAAAAAGCCGCATCTGAACCCGAAGCCGAGGGCGATAGACGTTTCCGGCTCGAAGGTAAGGGAAGCGTCGTTTAGCTGAAGCTTTTCAAGCGCGTCTTTGAGATCGCCGTACTTTGCGCCGTCTGCGGGGTATATCCCCGAAAACACCATAGACTGAACGTTGCGGTATCCCGGCAGGGCTTCGGAGCAGGGGTTAAGGGCGTTTGTAACGGTATCTCCTACCTTCGTGTCCGAAATGCTCTTTATTGAAGCGGTTATATATCCTACGTCTCCGGCCTTTAAAATCCCCGATGGGATAAGCTCGGTTGCGCCCATGTAGCCTATTTCGACCGTCTGGAACTGCGCGCCCGTGGCCATCCTCACCCTCATCACCGCGGGTCTGGGC
>CANRHA010000237.1 GCA_947630315.1 uncultured Clostridia bacterium | reverse complement strand
CCGAAAATTCGGAGGAGGCGTTCGCCCTGAGCATGGCGAACGCCTCCTCCGAATTTTCGGGTTTGCCGAATATAACGCCGTCAAGAATAACTACCGTGTCGCAGCCTATGACGAGCGCATCGGGGTTTGATCTTGCAATATAAAGCGCCTTTTTAGTCGCAAGAATTTCGGGTATCTCCTCTGCGGGAACCCCGTCGGGCGGGGTCTCGTCCGCGCCGGAGGGGATGACCTCGTAGCTGTCAAAAATGTATTTCAGAAGCTCTTTGCGCCGCGCCGACTGCGACGCCAGAATGACCCTGCGGCCCTCAAACATAAACACACACTTCCCTCGGCAAAAAGTAATTCAAAGCAATTATAGCACAGCGCAAAGCAAAAATCAACTTGACTTGAAGCAAAAAAGGCATTATAATTATTAGACCCGATCAGAAAGGAAATTTTTATGAAAATTCTTGCCGATGTTTTCACCGAAACGCTCGTCGATACCCTTAAGATGCTGCCGTTTCTGTTCGGTGTTTACCTCTTAATAGAATATCTTGAGCACAAGGCGTCCGACCGTCTGCCGAAGCTGCTGAGAAAAATGGGGCCGTTCGGTCCTGTCGGCGGCGCGGTGCTCGGATGTCTGCCTCAGTGCGGCTTTTCGGTGGCGGCGTCTAACCTATACGCCGGGCGGCTCATCAGCCTCGGAACGCTTATCGCCGTCTTTGTGGCCACATCGGACGAGGCGGTGCCGATCTTGCTTTCCCGCCCCGAGAGCGCCGCAAAGATCCTGCCCCTTATAGCCGCGAAGCTGATAGTAGCGGTAGTCGCCGGGCTTATTGCGGATCTTATAATAAAAATTTTTCACGCCCATAAAAACGAAGACGGCGAACCCTACCGCGATCTCTGCGAGGACTGCGGCTGCGAGGAGCACGGAGTGGTGTATTCCGCGCTAAGACACACGGTAAAAATCACGGTGTTTGTGTTTATTGTTTCAATGGTGCTCGGCCTCGGGATCAAGCTTTTGGGGCAGGAACGCCTTGGCTGCCTGCTGATGTCGCAAAACCCGCTTCAGCCCTTTATAACAGCGCTTATAGGCCTTATACCCAACTGCGCCGCCTCGGTTATCCTTACCGATCTTTATGCCGCGGGCAGCCTCAGCTTCGGCTCTGTTATTGCCGGACTGTCGACCGGCGCGGGTCTCGGGCTTGCGGTACTCTTTAAAACAAACCGCAGTCTGCGTGAAAATTTAGCCGTCGCGGCAATACTTTACTTTACCGGCTGCGCGGCGGGCCTGATATTAAATCTGATCATATAAAAAATAAAAGGAGGAGACGGTATGCCTACGCTTGAAGAACTCAGGGAAAGGTTTAAAGCGGATAACTTTGCGACCCTGACCGGCGTTGAGATCGAGGAAGCCGAGCCGGGGAGGGCGGTCTGTTCGATAACCCTGCGGCACGAACACATGAACGCAAACGACGTGCCTATGGGCGGCGCGATATTCACCCTCGCGGATTTTTGCTACGCGGTCGCCTCAAACGGCTTCACCGATAAAATAATAGTATCTCAGCATTGTTCGATCACCTACCTTGCGCCGTCGAAGGGAAAAAAGCTCTTCGCCGAGGCAAAGTGCCTCAAGGCCGGAAGGACCACATGCCTCTATGAGGTGGATATAACCGATGATTTAGGAACCTATGTCGCGCACGCCACGGTGAATGGGTTTACGGTGAATTAGGGGGGAACGCCCCGCGCGGAGATTGAAGGACAAACTGCCGCCCACTGGGGGGAAAGGTATTCGCTTACCCTGATATTATCCGCACCCTCGAAACCTCATCAACTAACTACTAACAACTAATCTCTAACTACTATCCACTCACCCCACAACATTAACCCCCTCCTCAAGGCCGTTTCCAAAACTCTAACACCTAACATCTAACACCTAATATCTATTTGCCTTCTTGACTTTAATGAATAAACGTAATATAATATATACATCACTCACTAACACAGTTTAAAGCGATAATAACGAGGGGAGAAGTGAAAATGGTAATAACAGAGCTGCTCGAACGAAACGCACGCCTTTACGGCGACGAGACCGCGCTTGTTGAACTAAGCCCTACAGAGGAACGCGACAGGGTGGTCACATGGCGGGAGGCAAGCCTTATTGAAAGCGCGCAGCCCCATTCGCCATACCGCCGCTCACTTAGCTGGCGCGATTTTGACCGCAGGGCGAACCGCATAGCAAACCTTTTGCTCAGCCGAAACCTCCGGCGCGGCGCAAAGGTCGGCATACTTATGATGAACTGTCTTGAATGGCTGCCGGTTTATTTCGGCGTACTGAAGGCCGGCGGGATCGCGGTTCCGCTGAACTTCCGCTATTCGAGCGACGAGATCAAATACTGCCTTGATCTTGCCGACGTTGAGGTTTTAGTATTCGGCCCCGAGTTTGTAACGCGCATGGACGCCATAGCCGACAGCCTCGGCAAGGTAAAGATGATGTTCTTTGTCGGCAGGGATAAGCCCGATTATGCCGAAGACTGCCTCAAACTTATGGGCTTTTGCTCGTCAAGCGCGCCGCCTATAGCCCTGACCGAGGAAGACTACGCGGCGATATACTTCTCGTCGGGAACTACGGGCTTCCCGAAGGCGATCCTGCACAACCACCGCGCCCTTATAAGCTCATGCGAGACCGAACAGGCCCACCATGGGCAGACGCGCGACGACGTTTTTCTTTGCATACCTCCGCTTTACCATACCGGCGCGAAAATGCACTGGTTCGGCAGCCTTATTTCGGGCAGCAAGGCGGTTTTGCTCCGCGGCGTAAAGCCCGAGTGGATACTCAGGGCGATAACCGAGGAGAAGTGCACTATAGTGTGGCTTTTGGTGCCGTGGGCGCAGGATATGCTCGACGCGATAGATTCGGGAAAGGTAAAGCTCGAT
The DNA here is from genome assembly GCA_947630315.1 of uncultured Clostridia bacterium. Taxonomy (GTDB): domain Bacteria; phylum Bacillota; class Clostridia; order Oscillospirales; family Ruminococcaceae; genus Faeciplasma. The sequence goes on along the minus strand of CANRHA010000237.1, from coordinate 296 downwards.
AATTATCTTTTGGATCAGTGGCGGCTTATGCATATAGGCGCGCAGCCTGTTCCCCCGAGCCTTATACGCCGCTGGAAGCAGATCTTCCCGAACCATCAGTACGACACCAACTACGGCCTCAGCGAATCTATCGGCCCCGGCTGCGTACATCTCGGGGTCGAAAATATAGATAAGGTCGGCGCGATCGGCAAAGCCGGGTACCATTGGGAGGCAAAGGTGGTAAACGAGCAGGGCGCCGAAGTAAAGGGCGACGAAGTAGGCGAGCTGATAGTAAAAGGCCCCGGAGTCATGCTTTG
>CANRHA010000236.1 GCA_947630315.1 uncultured Clostridia bacterium | reverse complement strand
GCCTTGAGTGCGCCCAGACGGCCGGCAAAAAGGGTAACCTTACTCCACCGCGGTGAACCGCGACAATCCGTCAGTCGTAAGGCACATCATATTCAGTATATATAAAGTATAACACCGGCGGCCGATAAAGTCAAACCAAAAAAAGCTGTTATAATCAGGCATAAATTGGGGTTTATGCCGAAAACCGCCGTCAGGCGTCGGCCGAAGCCTTTGTTTCGCAGTATATGCAGCGGTAAACGCGCTCCTCGGGGTTTTCAAGCCTGAAAACGTGGTCGAGCTCCTGCTCGGTCGAGGTTATGCAGCGCGGGTTCTTGCATTTTATCACGTTTGTAAGGACCTCGGGCAGGCCGATAGATTTTTTCTCGCAAAGTTCGCCGTCTTTTATGATGTTTATCGTCACGTTCGGCGCGACGTAGCCTATAATGTCGAGGGAAACGTCTATATCGGCGTCTATCTTGATTATGTCCTTTCTGCCCATCGCCGAGCTGTTAGCGTTCTTTATTATTGCCACGGGGCAGTCGAGCTTGCCGAGACCCAAAAGCTCGTAGAGCTTCATTCCGCGCCCCGCGGGTATGTGATCTATAACTATGCCGTTCTTGATGGAATCAATATTCATCGTCTTTCACACCTCACTCTATAGTTCCGGCCTCTTTTAAAAGCTTAAGTATAAGCGCCATTCTTATGTACTTTCCGTTCAGCACCTGCTTGAAGTAGCAAGCGCGGGGATCCTTGTCTATTTCTACCGATATCTCGTTTACTCTCGGCAGGGGGTGCATGATGGAGAGATCGGACTTTGCGGTTTTGAGCTTGTCCGGTGTAAGAATGTAGCTGTCCTTCAGTCTTAGGTAATCCTCCTCGTTGAAGAAGCGTTCGCGCTGGACCCTTGTCATGTATAAAATATCGAGATCGGCTATAACTTCTTCAAGGCTCGTCGTCTGGATATATTCGATCCCGGCGGGCTTTAAGATCTCGCTTTTAACGTAGCTCGGAAGCTTTAATTCCTCGGGGGATATAAGGACGACCTTAAGCCCGGGATATCTTGAAAGCGCGTTTATGAGCGAATGTACCGTTCTGCCGAACTTGAGGTCTCCGCAGAAGCCGACGGTAAGGTTTTCAAAGCTGTGCTTTTCGCGCTGAATGGTAAGAAGATCGGCAAGCGTCTGGGTAGGGTGAAAATGTCCGCCGTCGCCGGCGTTTATGACCGGCACCGTTGCGTTCCGGGCGGCGACAAGCGGCGCGCCCTCCTTCGGGTGTCTCATCGCGATTATATCGGCGTAGCAGCTTACGGTTTTTGCGGTGTCGGCGACGCTTTCGCCCTTTGCCGCCGAGGAGGACTGAGCCTCCGAAAATCCCAAGACGTTTCCGCCAAGCTCGTACATAGCCGCCTCAAAGCTGAGCCTTGTGCGCGTTGAAGGCTCAAAAAACAGCGTCGCAAGCTTTTTCCCGCGGCATTTTTCGGAATACGCGGCGGGGTTTGCAATAATGTCGTTTGCAACGGCGATAAGCTCGCCTATTTCGTCGACCGAGAGGTCAAGAATATCAATAACGCTTCTCATCTTTTCGCCCCGTTTACTTCAAGATATTTTTTTATGCGCGCAACGTTTTCGGCGTTCTCCGGGTTTTCTTCGAGGTATTCTATGATGTCGTAAACGTCTACGACCGCGTAAACCGGGAAGCCGAACTCCTGCTCTATCTCCTTCATCGCCGAAAGCTCGCCGCGGCCCTTTTCGCCCCTGTCCACCATAATAAGGCAGGCCGCCACCTTTGCGCCCTCAATATTTTTTAGTATCTCCATGCTCTCTCTGATGGCGGTGCCGGCGGTTATAACGTCCTCGGTGATGACGATCTTCTCCCCCGGCTGAGGCTTATAGCCCACAAGGGTCCCGCCCTCGCCGTGGTCCTTTGCCTCTTTTCTGTTGAAGAAGAAGGGCGCGTCTATTCCGGCCTTTGAGAGGGCCACAGCGCTTGAAACGGCTATCGGTATTCCCTTATACGCCGGCCCGAAGAGCACGCAGCGCTCGTTGCCTATGTGTTCGGTATATGCTTTGGCGTAAAATTCGCCGAGGCGGGCTATCTGATCGCCGGTCTTTATGTCTCCGGCGTTGATGAAGTAGGGGATCTTCCTGCCGCTTTTGGCGGTAAAATCTCCGAACTTAAGTACGCCCGCGCCCTCTAAGAATTTGATAAATTCTCTTTTATAGCTTTCCATATTATTCCTCCGTAAACGTCAGTCAATAAATTCTCTTACGCATCTTTCATATGCGGCGACCGGGTCTTCCGCGGCGGTTATCGGCCTGCCGACGACAATGTAATCGGAGCCGGCTTTTTTTGCCTCCGCCGGGGTCATGACCCTTTTCTGATCGCCTATGTCGCCGTCGGCGAACCTTACGCCCGGGGTCACTGTAAGAAAGTTTTTGCCGCAGTTTTTGTGAACTCCCTCGGCTTCAAGAGGGGAGCACACTACGCCGTCAAGCCCCGAAGCCATCGCGCTTTTCGCGTATGACAAAACCGTATCGGCCATAGGAGTATCTATCAACAATTCATTTTTCAGCGTGGCCGCGTCGGTGGAGGTGAGCTGGGTCACGGCTATCAGCAGCGGCCTTGTGCCGTCGGGGCGGGTGAGGCCCTCTATTGCCGCGCGCATCATCTGCGAACCGCCGGCGGCGTGGAGGTTGGTCATGTCTACGTCGAGGCCCGAGAGCACCGCCATGGCCTTTTTCACGGTGTTGGGTATGTCGTGGAGCTTCAGGTCGAGGAAGATCTTGTGCCCGCGGTTTTTGATCTTTTCTACTATCGACGGTCCCTCGGCATAGTAAAGCTCCATGCCTATCTTTACGAACGGCTTTTTGCCGCCGAATCTGTCAAGAAATTCCAGCGTTTTCTGCCCGCTCGAAAAATCGCAGGCGATAATAACGTCCTTCCCCATCAGAGCGCGCCTCCTATGATGTCCGAAAGCTTGGTGATGCCTAACTTCGCCATTTCTTCCTTAAGCTCAATGAGTATCCTCTTTGACGAGAAAGGGTTCAGTAGGTTCTCGGCGCCTATCTGAACGGCGGTTGCGCCGGCGAGCATCATTTCTATTACCGATTTGCCGTCGTCTATGCCGCCCATGCCGATGATAGGTATCTTGACGGTCTTTGCGCTGTCGTATACCATTCTCAGGGCGATGGGGAATATAGCCGCGCCCGAGAGGCCGCCGTATACGTTCTTGAAAACA
>CANRHA010000235.1 GCA_947630315.1 uncultured Clostridia bacterium | reverse complement strand
AAAAATCCCGCATGTCTCGCTCGTGCTCACAGAGAAATAATCGCCTCGCTGCTCAACGGCTACGCCGTTGTGCCGCTTGACCGAGAGTTTGCGATGAAACAAGTCCGCCCGCGCCGGCTCACCCCACCCCCATGAGGGCCTACGCAGAAGCCCATGGCCTCGCAGCGCCCCCTCCCCTCGAGGGGAGGGGGTTAGGGGGTAGGGTGTCTCATAATAGCATGAGAAAATTTCCGCGAGGAAATTTGTGAATACCTTTTTATGTTGTGTGGACTCGCTTTGAATTGCTTTATTATCCAAGGCGCACAATCAACCGGATCATTTAAAATAGCATGAGCGTATAGTAGTTAGAGATTAGTTGTTAGTAGTTAGTTGATGAGGTCATAAGAGTAGGGTGAGACGAAGGTAAGCGAATACCTTGTTTTCCCTCGGGCGTAGCTCTTCCTTGCAAGTCTGTACAAGGTGGTTCCCCTCCCCCATCGGGGAGGGGTTAGGGGTGGGGCAATTCAAATAGTATTCGCTTGCGAACACCTTTTTATAGTTAGTCAGCGGCAGATTGATTTGCTTTTTTGGGAATGTGGCACAATGGTGCCGGAACATTTAAAATAGCATTCGCGAAGCGAATACCTTTTTACAACTGGGCAACTGCGTCGCACTCTGTAACACTCGCCCCCAAGAGAGCGTTCTATCTTCTAATCATCTATCCTCTATCATCTAAAAGCGGGAGTCGGGGGAGGGGGATTCAAATAGCATGAGCGAAGCGAATACCTTTTTACAACTGGGCAACTGCGTCGCACTCTGTAACACTCGCCCCCAAGAGAGCGTCCTATCTTCTATTCATCTATCTTCTAACGCTCTAATAGCATGAGCGGCCCCCGCCGCGAATACCTTTTACCCCTATGGTTTGGCGGTCGCAGTTTGTACCGCAAGCTTCCAGAGGAGCGCCGCTGATTTCTGACCTCTGACCTCTGTCTTCTACCCGGGCAGCCGCAGTCTGTACCGCAAACTTCCAAAAGAGCGCCTCTGACATCTGTCTTCTGATATCTGTCATCTGCCATCTGACCTCTGACCTCTGTCATCTGTCATCTGTCCTCCGCCCTGCCCCAGAAAGGAAAATTATGTCTACAATCACAGCCATTTCAACGCCGGCGGCGGTCGGCGGAATATCGGTAATACGCGTTTCGGGCGATGAGGCGCTTAAGGTCGCCGCGCGGGTTTTCAGGCCGGCGGGCGGCGTTCCCGTGTCCGAAATGAAAGGGTACACCTGCGCATACGGACGCGTCGTTTCTCTTGATGGCGAAACGCTGGACGACGGCGTTCTCACCGTTTTCAGGGCGCCTAAAAGCTATACCGGCGAGGACGTTGCGGAAATTTCCTGCCATGGCGGGATCTTTGTCACCCGCAGGATCCTCCGAGAGATCATCTCCGCAGGGGCCGAACCCGCGTCGGCGGGGGAGTTCACTAAGCGCGCTTTTTTGAACGGCAAGCTCTCGCTGACTCAGGCCGAGGCGGTCGCCGACATTATCTCTTCCGAGGGGGAGGCGGCCCTCAAGAGCGCCAACCTCATGCGCGAAGGGGCGCTTTTTAAAGATGTGTCCGCTGTTTCGGATAAGCTCGTCGGGATCCTCGGCAGCCTTGCGGCATGGACCGACTACCCCGATGAGGACATTCCCGAGACAAGCCCCGGGGAGATTCTTTCCGTTTTGGAGGATTGCCGAGCCAGGCTCCAAAAAATAATCGAAAATCATGATAGCGGCATAGTTTTTCGTGAGGGTATACCCTGCGCTATAGTCGGCCGCCCCAACGTCGGGAAGTCGACGCTGATGAACGCGCTTTTAGGCTTTGAGCGCAGCATTGTGACCCCCTCGGCAGGCACTACCAGAGACGTCGTTGAAGAACGTCTGCGCTTAGGCGATGTTATCCTCAGGATAAGCGATACCGCCGGCATTCGCGACGCCGAAGATACGGTAGAGCGCCTCGGGGTCGATCTTGCAAAGAGGGCAATTGAGCGATCTACGCTGTGTTTTGCCGTTTTTGACGGCTCCGAGCCTCTTACGGACGAGGACGAAACGGTTCTCGCCGAGACCTCCGAGCGGCGCAGGATCATAGTGATCAACAAGGCCGATCTGCCCCAAAAAATAAACAAAGAGTATTTTTCTGATGAATATATACTCGAAGTATCGGCAAAAGAGCGCCTGGGGCTTGAAAAGATCCGCGCCGCGGTGTATGATTTATTTGGGCTGGCGCGGTTCGACGCGGCCCCGGCGGTTTTTGCGAACGAGCGGCAGAAGCTCTGCTGTGACCGTGCGCTGTCGGCGGTCGGCGCGGCAATTTCTGCGGTCAGGGCCTCCGAGACCCTCGACGCGGTGACGGTCTGCATCGACGCGGCGGCCGGCGCTCTGCTCGAACTGAGCGGTCAGAAGGTGACCGAGGCCGTGGTAGATGACGTTTTCTCGCGGTTCTGCGTGGGGAAGTAGAGGGCGGATATCAGAGGTCAGAGGGCAGAAGTCAGAGGTCAGAACGCTCCGCTCGGGGCGGGAGTGACAGGGTGCGGTTACCCACAATTGGTGAAAAGGTATTCGCGGCGGTGCCGCTCATGCTATTAGAGCGTTAGAAGATAGATGAATAGAAGATAGAACGCTCTCTTGGGGGCGAGAGTGACAGGGTGAGGCACCGTTGCCCAGTTGTAAAAAGGTATTCGCTACGCGAATGCTCCGAGTAGAAATCAGATGGCAGAGGGCAGAAGACAGAACGCTCCGCCCGGGGCGAGAGTGACAGGGTGAGGCACCGTTGCCCAGTTGTAAAAAGGTATTCGCTTCGCTCATGCTATTTTAAATGAGCCGGCACATTGTGCGCCTTACCCGGAAGAGTCAAACAACGCGCGTCCACACGCTATAAAAAGGTATTCGTAAATTTCCTACGGAAATTTTCTCATGCTATTTGAATCACCCCACCCCTGCCCCCTCCCCTCGAGGGGAGGGGAACCGCTGGTGCAGACCTGAGAGGGAGAGCCACGCCCGATGGGGGGAACAATGTATTCGCGGCGGTGCAGATCATGCTATTAGAGCGTTAGAAGATAGATGAATAGAAGATAGAACGCCCTCTTGGGGGGCGGGAGTGACAGAGCACGCCACCGCTGCCCAGTTGTAAAAAGGTATTCGCTGCGCTCATACTATCTTAAATGACCCAGTAGATTGTGCGCCTTACCCGGAAGAGTCAACCAACGCGCGTCCACACG
>CANRHA010000234.1 GCA_947630315.1 uncultured Clostridia bacterium | reverse complement strand
CATCACGCCGTTTTTCACACCTGCGAATACCTTGAAAAGCACGGCTTTGAAGTCACCTACGTCAAGGTCGATGAAATGGGTCTGGTGCACCCCGAGGACGTCGAAAAGGCAATAAGAGACGACACCTGCCTTGTGAGCGTTATGTTTGCAAATAACGAGATAGGCACTATTCAGCCAATTGCAGAAATAGGCAGAATTTGCCGGGATAAAAAGGTTTTGTTCCATACCGACGCGGTCCAGGCTGTGGGAAACGTCGAGATCGACGTAGCAGCCATGAACATCGACCTGCTCTCGATTTCGGGGCATAAGATACACGCGCCGAAGGGCATAGGCGCTATGTATATGCGCACCGGCGTAAACCTGCCGAACCTTATCCATGGCGGCGCACAGGAGCGCTCAAAGCGAGCAGGAACAGAAAACGTAGCCGGCATAGTCGCCCTCGCCAAGGCGATCGAGATATGCACAAAGGACATTCCCGCGAAGCAGCAGCGCCTCTCGAAAATGAGAGACAGGATAATTGCCGAGCTTACAAAAATCCCCGAATCGAGGCTGAACGGCGACCCCGTCAAACGCCTTGCGGGCAACGTAAATATATCTTTCAGAGGGATAGAGGGCGAAAGCCTGCTTCTGTCGCTCGATCTTGAAGGGATATGCGCGTCGTCCGGCTCGGCCTGTACATCGGGTTCGCTCGACCCCTCTCACGTTCTTCTTGCAATAGGACTCCCCCACTCCACCGCGCACGGCTCTCTGAGGATATCCTTAAGCGATGAAAACACCGAAGAGGACGCGGATTATATAATCGAAAAGGTTCCCGAGATCGTATCGAAACTCAGGGCTATGAGCCCCCTCTGGGAGCGCATCTTAAGAGACGAGGACATAGACGCCGAAGAATAAAATATACGAAAGGAAAGATATAGCATGATTTATTCTGAAAAGGTTATGGAACACTTTGCAAACCCGCGCAACGTCGGCGAAATACCCGACGCGGACGGCGTAGGCGAGGTTGGAAACGCCAAATGCGGCGACATAATGAAGATGTATATAAAGGTCGACAACGGGATAATTTCCGATGTAAAGTTCAAGACTTTCGGCTGCGGCGCGGCTGTCGCGACAAGCTCGATGGCGACAGAGCTTATAAAGGGCAAGCCCATCGAGGAAGCGATGAAGCTTACAAACAAGGCGGTAGTCGAGGCCCTTGACGGCCTGCCGACGGTAAAGCTGCACTGTTCTGTGCTCGCCGAACAGGCGATACACGCCGCACTTTCCGATTACTACACCCGCCAGGGGATCGACCCTAAGCCGATACTCGGCGAGGTCGCCCCGCCGGACATGTGCGAAATATGAAGCCGTGGCCGAAGGCAGAGGCAGAAGTCAGATGTCAGATATCAGGAAAAACCGGTCAGCAGGGAACTGGCCGGTATTTTTTGCCTTTGCGGGGCGATCATTTATTAAGGCCGCGGTCGGGCTCATCGGGCTCCGCGCCGCCTTTTGAGGTAAAAGCCTTGCGCTCAACGTAGGCCATCATACTGTTGTTGACGTTCGCCGCGCCGATTATCCCCAAAACAAGGCAAATCACAGGGCAGATCGGCCGGAAGATGAACCACAGCGCGACCCCTGCGGCAGCTATCAGGATAAGCTCCGCGATAATTTCAAAGAGGTGGTCCTTGAGCCATTTTCTCTTGAAATAGGAATTTTTCTCGCCGAGGCCGAACGCGCCAGGCTCGGATATCGCCTCCATAAGGTTACGCTCGGCGGCGCCTTTAAATTCGCCGTCCGAAAGCCTCTGCCCGGCTACAAGCTCGTTGATCGTGACCCCGAACTCGCGCGAGAGTATCTCCAAAACCTCCACCGGCGGCATGTACGAGCCGGTCTCCCATCTTGAAACGGTTTTGTTCGTTGCGCCGACGATATCGCCGAGCTGCTGCTGGGTAAGCCCGCGCTCGCGCCTCAACCCGGCTATGAACGCCCCGGTTTTCTGTATGTCCATAATATCACCTCGGGAAAATTATAGCATGGGAAAGGGAATTTGTCTTCCCCATAAATGGGGATTTCCCCTCCCCTACCACTATGCTGATCAGGCTTGCTATCGTCTCGACGTCCTCCCTTTCGTTCGACCCGCCTTCGGGGTTCGGCTCATATTCGTCAAACGAAAACGCCCCTGCGACCGCCCCGTCCGCGTTGTATATCCTCCACTTTCCGTTCGGCATCGCGTCGGGCTGCGTGCTTTCACCGTCGCTCTGCGAAACTCTCATTCCGTCGGGGAGCCGGAAGTAAATGTAAAACTCCATGCCCTCGCCCGAAGCATAATCCTCCGACGTAGCCGTTACAGTCCGGTTCAGAGTCACTATCTGCGCGATGGTAACGGTTCTGAGGATATCCTCGCATCAGGGCGAGCGGTACAGAGAGAAACCACAGAGGGGAACAAGGTATTCGCTTACACTCGTATTATCTTTTGCTTTCAGCACCCACATTAACTAACTACTAATAACTATTCTCTAACTACTATACGCTCATGCTGTCCGAGTAGAAGACAGAGGGCAGAGGGCAGAAGGCAGAATGCCCTCTTTTGGGGTGGGAGTGACAGAGTGCGACTACCCACAATTGATGAAAAGGTATTCGCTGCGCGAATACAATTTGAATCCATACAAATACCATATATAATATTCCCACCCGCGTGCCGCCCGAATGGTAAAAAGGTATTCGCTTCGCTCATGCTATTTTAAATGAGTCGGTTCATTGTGCGCCTCAAATAATAAAGCAATTCAAAACGAGTCCACACAACATAAAAAGGTATTCGCAAATTTCCTTGCGGAAATTTTCTCATGCTATTTTAGTCGCCCCTCCCCTGACCCCTCCCCTCGAGGGGAGGGGAACGTTATGTACAAACTTGTAGGGGAGAGCCACGCCGCGAGGGGAAATAAGGTATTCGCTTACGCTCGTATTATCTTTTGCTTTCAGCATCCGCATTAACTAACTACTAACAACTACTCTCTAACTACTATCCGCTCATGCTATTTGAATCACCCCACCCCCTGCCCCCTCCCCTCGAGGGGAGGGGTGCTAAGCCATAACCCTCTGCACAGGCTGATATGGAAGAGATCGGACCGGGTGCGGCATGGCGATAACCGCTACCTTTCTGCGCAGCAGAGACCCCGGGCGAAGCCCCGGCGGCCGGAGGCCGCCGCAGCGGCAGCGAAGCTGCCGCTGGCCCCGCGCTCCGCGCGGGGCGGGCCTCGCCCGGGGC
>CANRHA010000233.1 GCA_947630315.1 uncultured Clostridia bacterium | reverse complement strand
GCCGTTTGCGCCCGCCGCCCTTGCGTTTATGTCGACGGTTTCGCGCTCTACTCCGCCGTATGTGAGGCTGTAGGTATAGTAAAGCCCTTCTAAGCTTTTAGGGTATACATATTCGTAAACGCCGTCGGAGCGCCTTTCCATAGGTATAATGTCGCAGGGCGGATCGCTCTGGTTGGTATAAAGCCTTAAATTGCAGCTTTCAGCCTCGGGCGCCCAAACCGAAAAAGCCGTTTGGTCATCGCCGAGCAGCACCCCCAAGGGCGCGCCGGAAAATAGTCTGTTATCGTTCTCTTTACTGATCATTACAACTGTCCTTTGCGGAAAATTTCAAGGATATTATATCCCTTTGGAAGGATTATTTCAATACCAAATTTGCAGGTTTTTTAAATTCTCTGTTGATTTGCCCTCCCGGATTTGATATAATATTACCGTAAGACAGGTAAGGAGGACGCAATATGTCAAAAATAATCACCGAATTTTCAGACCCTAAAATATCATATACCGGCAGAGTCGATATGTCGGACGGCGCGACGATGTGCTGGCCGGGCGCCGAGGCGAGATTTAAATTCAGGGGCACCGAGGTAACGGTATACGGCGAAAACGACAACTTCGGCTGGCCTACCGTTTTGGGCGCAACGGTTGACGGCAGAGAGGAAAAGATGAGCGCCGGAAGCGGCGAGGTCGTGTGGAAAATATCGGGGCTTGAAGATAAAGAGCACGAAGTCAGCGTTTACAAGAGAATGGAGGGGCACTACTTTACCCTCAGAAAAATAGAGACCGACGGCGAGCTTTTAGATCCCCCGAAAAAGCCCTCAAAGAGAATAGAGGTCTACGGCGATTCCGTATCGGCGGGGTCGGTAGTCGACGCGGTGGAATATGTCGGAAAGCCCGACCCCGAGGAAAATTCGGGTCAGTGGGATAATTCTCTTCACGCCTACCCTCAGCTTATAGCGAAGCTTCTTCCGGCAGAGGTTTACGACACATCTCAGGGCGGAATAGCTATTTTTGACCGCACGGGGTATTTTGAAATGCCCGACACCCGCGGGGTGGAGTCCTGCTTTGACAAGGTGCGCTACAGCAGCTACCGCCCTCAGAAAATTTGGGATTTTAGGTTTAAGCCGCATGTTATAATTATGGCGGTAGGCCAGAACGACGCCTATCCCGACCCCGACTGCATTAAAAACCCGGAGGGGTATGAAAAATGGGTGAATAAGTATATCGAGATAATAAACGCCATACGCTCACATTCGCCCAAGGCGGCTGTCGTTTTGGCGCTGACCGTTTTGCAGCACGACCCGATATGGGATGACGCTCTTGAAGATATTTCAAAGCGGCTCGGCGGGCCGGAAGGCAGGGCGTACCACTTTATGTATACCCGCTGCGGAAAGGCTACTCCCGGGCACCCGAGAGTTCCGGAGCAGGAGGAAATGGCAAGGGAAATGACGGCGTTTTTAAAGAGCCTTCCCGAAAATATATGGGAGGACTGAAAACTGTAACCGAAATTTAATCAAATCCGTCTTTTAATTGAGGCGGCGGTATGGTAAAATGATGTCGTACCGTGTCGGTATCATGAAAGAAAGCGAGGTTCAAAATGAAGACGCTTAAAAGAGTTCTGACGGTTATACTTGCGGCGGCAATATTCATTCAGATGAGTATACCCGTAAGCGCGGCAATAAGCTTTACGCCCGATTTTGAGGTCTACTCGGAGGCGGCGCTGCTCATAAATCTTGACACCGGCGACGTTATGTATCAGAAAAACGCCGACAAGCGGCTCGTTCCCGCATCGCTGACAAAGATCATGACGGCGGTCCTTCTTTTGGAAGAATACAAGGACAATATACCCGCGCTCTCAACTACATACGTCTCGGGCGGCTATGAATGCTTCGACGAGCTGTATATGACCGGAGCCTCTACCGCCGATATAAGAAACGGCGAGAAGGTATCTTATAAAGATTTACTGTACGCGCTGCTGCTGCGTTCGGCCTGCGAGGCGGCGAACATAATCGCCGTAAATATAGGCGGCTCGCTTCAGGGCTTTGCCGAGATGATGAACTTAAAGGCCGCTCAGCTCGGAATGGAGAACTCGCACTTCACAAACGCGCACGGCCTTTTCTGGGAGGACCACTACACCACCGCAAACGACCTTGCAATACTCACGCGCTACGCGATGAGCCTGCCGATGTTCACCGAGATCGCATGTTCCGAGACATACGAGATGGAGGCCACGGAATATCACGAGGCGAGGACCATAAGCCACACGAACATAATGATGTCGAAGGGCAACGGCGGCGACTACTACTACGAATATGTAAAGGGAATAAAGACCGGCACCCTTGACGAGGCGGGAAGATGTCTTATATCTACCGCGTATAAGGACGGATACAGCTATCTGCTTATAACCCTGAACGCTCCTCAGACCAACGAAAACGGCGAAAATGTCATGTACAACATGATAGATCACAAGAACATTTACGAGTGGGCGTTCAACAATTTTGAGTACACAAACATCATCAGCGGAACCGAGGAGATAGCCGAAGTTCCGGTAGATTACGGCGACGGAACGGATTACGTTATAGTCAGGCCCGAGGAGGAATACGCGAGGATATGGAGCAAGAAGGTTCCGATAGATTCGGTTTACCGCGACATAACCCTCAAGGATAACGTTATAGCCCCCATAAAGGAAGGCGACGTATTGGGAACCATGGAGCTTAAATACGGCGGCGACACCCTTGCGATGATGAACCTTATTGCTACGAGCGGTGTAGTTCGCTCGAAGCAGAAGGAAACGCTGGCGGTTGCCCAGAGCTTTATAGGCTCGGAGGATTTTTTCAAGGCGATACGCTACGTTATCATATTCTTTGTGGTGTACACGCTGCTGATCATTATCCTGAAAATTTTTGCCGCCAGAGAAAACAAACGCCGGGCGAAGCTCTACGGCGGCCCGAAGAACCCTCCGCGCAAAAACGGGTGGTAAATATATGTAAAGCGAAAGCCTGCGGAAAGCCGCGGGCTTTTTTGCGTTCCTACGGTAGGCTTGCGGGAAGCCGAGGGGCGCCGCGCGGCGGGCTGCTGCAGCCTTTCTGCGTATAACGTTACCCCGGGCGAAGCCCCGGCCGCCGCTGCGCGGCGGCCGACGCGCCGGCAGGCGCGTGGCTCGCGCGGAGCGCGAGCCGTGCTTCGCCCGGGGGCCGGGTCAGGAGCAGGGGGTCGGGCCAGCGCCGCGGCCGAGCCGCGCGGCTATAGGCGAGCC
>CANRHA010000232.1 GCA_947630315.1 uncultured Clostridia bacterium | reverse complement strand
TGAGTTCGCTCAAATTCGGTCTTCTTGGCGCATTCCGCCCTGTAGGCAGTAACGGCGTCAAGGTTTTTGATGACCGCGCTGTTGCGGTCAATGACCGGGTGCTCCGGGGCTATGACCATAAACGTTACGCCGTAGAGGGTGTCGGGTCGGGTGGTGTATATCCTTAGCATCTCGTTGGCGCCGTTGAGCTTGAAGTTTACAAAAGCGCCGGTGGATCTGCCTATCCAGTTCTCCTGCTGCGCCTTGACATGAGGCAGATAATCCACCTCGTTGAGGCCCTCCAGAAGCTTGTCGCAGTATTCGGTTATGCGCAGGTACCAAACCTCTTTCGACATCTGAACGATGTCGCTGTGGCAGACGTCGCACTTGCCTCCCTGTGAATCTTCGTTCGAGAGAACTACCTTGCAGTTGGGGCAGTAGTTTACAAGGGCGGTGTCGCGGAAGGCAAGCCCCTTTTCAAACATTTTGAGGAATATCCACTGAGTCCACTTGTAGTAGTTTTCGTCAGAGGTATCCACTACCCTCGACCAGTCAAAGCTGTAGCCTACCCGCTTCATCTGATCGGAGAAATGGGCTATATTCTTATCGGTGGAAATTCTCGGGTGGACGCCGGTTTTTATGGCGTAGTTTTCTGCCGGAAGTCCGAAAGCGTCAAAGCCCATCGGGAAAAGAACGTTGTAACCGTCGAGGCGCTTTTTCCTCGAGAGCGCTTCAAGCCCGGTATATGCCTTTATGTGGCCGACGTGAATGCCCGCGCCGGAGGGGTAGGGAAACTCAACGAGAGAGTAGAACTTTTTCTTGGAATAGTCGATGTCTACCTCGAAAGTTTTGTTTTCCTCCCAGAATTTCTGCCATTTTGATTCGATTGCCGAAAAATCGTACTTCATTTTATCATATCCTTTTCAGGTGATTTCAAAACTTTATTGTATCACAGTAATTCCTGAATGTCAACCGCTTTGCCGTCGCTCCAGAGCTTTTCAAGGTTATACTGCTCTCTTACGTCGCGGTAGAAAACGTGAACGACAATGTCGCCGTAGTCCATAGCTATCCAGCTTGCGCCGTCTACGCCCTCAACGTGGCCGACATTCACGCCCTTTTCGCTCATTCTGAAGTCTACCTCGTCAACAAGGCCGCGGGTATGGGTGGTAGATGTGCCGTGGGCTATAACAAAGTAATCGGCTATGATCGTGAGATCGCCTATTTTTATAACCCTGATGTCCTGCGCTCCCTTTCCGTCAAGCGCCTTGACGATAGTTGAAAGCTTTTCCTTCTGCGTCATGTTTACTCCTCCTTTTTGTTGCTCAGTATGTCTGTGACCCTTTCGGGCAAATCAACATAAACGTCTTCCCTGCCGCCTAAGTCCGGAAAGCCGAGGTCTTCGGGCTTGACTTCTTCGCCTTTGACCCTGAAAAACCCGTTGAGCTGTTCCGCTAAGCCCTCGCGGTTTATGATCCAGACCCTGCGGCCGTTGAGTTCGGCTATATATCCCTTTGCAAGCCGTATATTCATCTTAGATGTTCTTATCCCGCGGCAGTCGTCCGCCGCGGAGATTATCGCCGCTATCGGCATGTCGGTGTCGACCTCGTTGGCTATAAGGTTCATAAGCAGGGTAAAGCTTTGGTACGCTCCCCTTTTGCAAAGGCCGTCAAATATCCGGCTCAGCAAAAGCCTGTAGGCCATTACCGCCCTGTCGCGGCCGTCGGTATAACATTCGCCGTCGCAGGTGCAAAGAGCCGCGTTTTCGCCTTCCGTAATTTCAAGCAGCTCGGCGCAGCCGCCAAGTGCAGAACATTCAAACGCCGCGCTCCCGCTTAAATCAAGTTTAAGCGCCTCGCCGATTATTTCGGGGTAATCCTCCCGCCCGAAAGCCTCGGCGGCGGTTCCCGAAAATTCATCGGTTCTTAAATAGCTTTGCGGGGGTATCTCCAAAACGTCGAGGGTGTTTTTGTCCTTGTCGGCGGTGATAACGTGAATCCTCTGAGGCTCGCCGCGGTAGGTAACCGTAATTAACCAGCTGATTTTTTTGCTGACGGGTTCAAGGTCGAAGCCCTGTGAGATGTATCTTATATAATCCGGCTCAACATACTGCTCGGAGACCCGCCTGAAAGCGGTCTCGGAGACAAAACTCAGAACCGCAACGGTAAATATTGCGGCAAAACTGCACCAGACTATAAGCGATCTTCTGAAACTGCGGTCTTTAAGCATTCATACACCTGCGGGGCGATGCTTCCCGAATCTCGTAAAACTATGCCTTTCGGCTCAACGCGAGCGCAGTATATTCGTTGTAGGCGTCAAAGGTGGATCGGGGTATGAGCCTGAATTTATCTATCCCCTCCTGAAGCATCCACTTAAACGCCTCGTAAAGCCCCGCGTCGAGGTCTTTGTATGTAATCGCGCGTATCCTCTCGCAGTCGTTGTAGTCTCTGTCGTCGGAAATGAGATCCGCCATATAGAGTATCTGCTCGTTAATGTTCATTCCGCCCTTACCGACGGTGTGCCACCTTATCGGCGAAAGTATATCGGGGTCGGTTATGCCGTATTTTTCCTTAACAAAAACCGCTCCGGCAATCGCATGGTGGGTCTTCGGAGCGTTAAGCTCGATTTCGGAGACCTCAAACTCCGATCTTTTTACAAGTTCAAGCTGCAAAGCTGGGTCAAGCTCCTTGCAGATATCGTGCAAAAGCCCGGCTATGCGCATTTTTTCGGGGTCGGCTCCGTTTATTCTTGCAAGCCTTTCCGCCGCCTCCGATACTTTCAGGCTGTGGTTGAACCGCCTTTCGGAAAGATTATCTTTCAAATATGATATTATCTCGTCGGTGTTAAGTTCAGTCACGGTAAAGCCCCTTTCTGATGATGTATTCGGCAACGTTTTTCGGAACAAGGTCGGTTATGTCCTCGCCGCGCAGAAGCCTTTCCCTTACAACGGTAGACGAACAGACCAGCGGCTCGCATTTTGTAAGAATGCACTCCCCGCCCATCGCCTCGATTTTTTTCTTATCGGCTTCGCATTCGGCTCTGTCGGCCTCGTCGCGGCAGTTGCACACCAACGCCGCAAGTTCAAGTATCCTTTCCGGCATATACCAATCGGTGAAGACCCTGAGCATATCGCTGCCCATCGCAAGGTAAAGCCGGCTTTTGGGCATCAGGCTGTGAAAATGTTCAACGGTATAAACCGTGTAGCTCGTTCCGCCCGATTTTATCTCAAAGTCGCTGACCTCGGTTCCCGGGCAGTTTTCGGCGGCAAGCCTGCACATTTCAAGCC
>CANRHA010000231.1 GCA_947630315.1 uncultured Clostridia bacterium | reverse complement strand
GCAACTATAGTCTCGGGCGCTATGGCCGAAAGAACCAAGTTCTCGGCATACTGCATCTACTCCGCGGTGATTTCGCTGATCGTCTACCCGATCGAGGCCCACTGGATCTGGGGCGGCGGCTGGCTCGCGCAGCTCGGCTTCCACGATTACGCGGGTTCCTGCGCTATCCATATGGTCGGCGGTATAGCCGCTCTCGTAGGCGCTATATTCCTCGGCCCGAGAATAGGCAAATATGTAAAGGACTCTGCGGGCAAGGTCGTTAAAGTAAACGCCATTCCCGGACACTCCATAACCCTCGGCGCTCTCGGCGTATTCATCCTCTGGCTCGGCTGGTACGGCTTCAACGGCGCCGCCGCAACTACCCCCTCTGAGCTGGCTTCGATATTCCTCACAACCACCGTCGCCCCCTCCGTCGCTACCTGCGTTACTATGATCTTCACATGGATCAAAAACGGCAAGCCCGATGTTTCTATGTGCCTTAACGCCTCGCTGGCGGGGCTTGTAGGCATAACCGCCGGCTGCGACGCTATGGACTGGATAGGCGCCGCAGTAGTCGGCATAGTCTCCGGCATACTCGTTGTAGTAGTCGTAGAGGGCCTCGACATGAAGCTTCACATCGACGACCCCGTCGGCGCGGTAGGCGTTCATATGGCAAACGGAATCTGGGGAACTATAGCCGTCGGTCTTCTTGCAAACCCCGACGCTCCCGCAGGGCTTTCCGGACTCTTTTACACCGGCAGCTTCAAGCAGCTTGGACTTCAGCTTTTAGGCTTTGCGACCGTTGCCATCTACGCGGCAGTTATGATGATAATCTTCTTCGCGCTGATTAAAAAGGTCCACGGCTTAAGAGTTACCGCCGAGGAAGAGATCATGGGTCTTGATATCCCCGAGCACGGCCTGCCGTCGGCATACCCCGACTTCATGCCCGCTGTTGACAAGTACGTCTCCTACGGCGATTACGGCGATGTGCCGGTCGTTAGCGGCGACGTTCCCGAGGCTGAGGCCGTTCCCGTCAAGAAGGTTCCCACCTTCGAGGAGGGCGCTCACAAGTTCACAAAGGTCGAGATCATCTGCAAGGAGGCCCGCTTCGACGCCCTCAAAACGGCTATGTCTAAGCTCGGCATCACCGGCATGACAGTATCGCACGTAATGGGCTTCGGCGCTCAGAAGGGCAAGCCCGAATATTACCGCGGCGTTCCCGTTGAAACTAACCTGCTTCCTAAGGTACAGGTCGATATAGTGGTATCTAAGATACCCGTAAGAACGGTCATTGAGACCGCTAAGAAGGTTCTTTACACCGGACACATCGGCGACGGCAAGATATTTGTCTATGACGTCGAGAACGTTGTAAAGGTTAGAACCGGCGAGGAAGGCTACGACGCCCTCCAGGACGTTGAGTAAACCTCGCGGTAAATAACAGACATCTTCTCCTGTTATAAAGAGTGATGTGTTTGACCCCGGTGCGTTCTTTACCGAATGCGCCGGGGCGGAACACAAATGCGCCCCGGTTGACGGTGTTCAGAAGTCTGCCCAAAAGGCGTGACAGGCTGCTGAATGACGGCAAACGAAAACTGTTTTTAGGATGTGATACATATGTGTTCAATTATAGGAGCTACAGGCGGGATAGACCTTAGAAGACTTCGCCCGGGGTTTCAGAGGACGAAATCGCGCGGGCCTGACGACACAAGGATAATAAACGTAAACAAGGGAATTTTAGGCTTCCATCGCCTCGCGATAATGGGTCTCAGCCCCGAGGGAATGCAGCCCTTTGAGCTTGACGGCTGCGCTGTAGTATGCAACGGCGAAATATACGGCTTTGAAAAGCTCAAAGCCGAGTTATCAAAAAAATACAGCTTCAAAAGCGGCTCCGACTGCGAAATACTCCTCCCCCTCTGGTTTGAGTACGGCGTTGATATGTTTAAAATGCTCGACGCGGAATTTGCGCTTATAATCTACGACGGCAGAACCGACGAATACATCGCCGCCCGCGACCCGATAGGCATACGTCCGCTTTACTACGGCTATCTTGAATCTGGGGATATTATCTTTGCCTCAGAGCCTAAAAACCTCGTGGGGATATGCGAAAAAATAATGCCCTTCCCTCCCGGACACTACTACAAGGATGGAAAGTTCGTCTGCTACCGCGATATTGCTAAGGTTGAAAAGTACTCCGAGGACGGCTTAGACGAGGCGGTAAGGAAAATCCACGACCTGCTCGTCAAGGGAATAGAAAAGCGGCTCGTCGCCGACGCAAAGGTGGGATACCTGCTCTCGGGCGGACTTGATTCCTCGCTTGTCTGCGCCGTGGCTCAGAAGGCTTCAAAAGAACCCATAAAGACCTTCTCTATAGGAATGAGCGGCGACGCCATCGACCTTAAATACGCAAAACAGGTCGCCGACTACATCGGCAGCGATCACACCGAGGTGATAATCTCAAAGGACGACGTTCTTGAAGCCCTTACTACGGTAATAAATATCCTGGGAACCTTTGACATCACGACAATACGCGCCTCAATAGGAATGTTTTTGGTCTGCAAGGCTATTCACGAACAGACGGATATACGCGTTATTCTCACCGGCGAGATATCAGACGAGCTTTTCGGCTATAAGTATACCGACTTCGCGCCCTCGGCGGAGGCTTTCCAGAAAGAGGCTGAAAAACGCGTGCGCGAGCTTCATATGTACGACGTTCTGCGCGCCGACCGCTGCATTTCTGTGAACTCCCTTGAAGCGAGAGTTCCGTTCGGCGATCTTGATTTTGTAGAGTATGTTATGTCAATTGACCCCGAGCTTAAGATGAACAAATACAACAAGGGAAAGTATCTTCTGAGAAAAGCCTTTGAGGGCGACTACCTCCCCCATGACATTTTATACCGCGAAAAAGCCGCGTTTTCAGACGCTGTGGGGCATTCGATGGTGGATTATCTCAAAGAATACGCCGAGAGCTTTTACAGCGATGAGGAATACGAGCGCCTGCGTAAAAAATACACCCACGCTCAGCCCTTTACAAAGGAATCTCTTTTATACCGCGAAATATTCGAGCAGTTCTACCCCGGGCAGTCGCAGATGATAAAGGACTTCTGGATGCCCAACAAGGATTGGGAAGGCTGCAACGTAAACGACCCGAGCGCAAGAGTGCTCTCGAACTACGGAGAAAGCGGAAAATAGTTCATATAAAAAATCAGATACCGGAGGATTTAACGTTCCGGTATCTGATTTTATTTTTTAGTCTATGGGATTCCGCGCCGGTTCGGTCGGGGTGACTATATCTATTCTCTCCTCGTCGGG
>CANRHA010000230.1 GCA_947630315.1 uncultured Clostridia bacterium | reverse complement strand
CCGCCCCACCGGGGAGGGGTTAGGGGTGGGGTGACCGGATAGTAGTTAGAGAGTAGTTGTTAGTAGTTAGTTGATGTGGGTGCTGAAGATAACAGATAATACGAGGGTAAGCGAATACCTTGTTCCCCGGGTGCGGAACTTGCTTGCAAGTTTGCGCCCGCAGTTCCCCTCCCCACCGGGGAGGGGTTAGGGGTGGGACAATTATAAATAGCATGAGAAAATTTCCGAAGGAAATTTGCGAATACCTTTTTATAGTGTGTTGACTTACTTTGAATTGCTTTATTATCCAAGGCGCACAATGTACTGGGTTATTTAAGATAGCATGAGCGAAGCGAATACCTTTTCACCAGTTGGGAGGCTCGCGGGCGGGATTTTTTTATAGGGTCTTTGTACAATTTAAAATAATTTGAGTGCCGCTAATACCTTTCCCCCTCAGGTGTCGCACTCTGTCACTCCCGCCCCTGTCAGCGCACATCTGTCTTCTGCCCTCTGTCCTCTGCTTTCTATTCGTATAGCATTCGCTTGCGAATACCTTTTCACCATTCGGGCGGCACGCGGGCTGGTATTTTATATAGGGTGTTTACACAATATTAAATAATTTGAGTGCCGCGAATACCTTTTCCATCAATGCCGTGCAGCCGCACCTTGTCACTATTGCTTACAGTAAGGCGTTCTAAATTCTATTCATCTATTACCTAACATCTAAAAGCGCCGCACTTTGTCACACTCGCCCCGAGCGGAGCGCCTCTGACTTCTGATATCTGCCCTCTGCCTTCTGATTTTCCCCCTTGAAATCTCCGAAAAAATGTGTTATACTCTATGTGTTTCTAAAACTGTCAGGGGGAATGGTAATGATAAAGGCAAGACTCGAGGCACGCACACTGCGGATATGGCTCACCTGCGTGGTCATTTTTCTTTCGGCCGCGCTGATTCTCGCGAGGGTCATCGGCTTTTACTCCGAGAGCACCTTCTACCGCTGGCTTCCTTTTCTTGATTTTAATCTCAAGATCTCCGGGACCGTCTTCGGCAAACCGCTGCCCGAATGGCTGACCGACAATTTCAGCTTCGCCTGTTCATTGGCCTGCGTTATCGGCGTTATCGCCCTGTCGGCTCATATCATTTATGTCACCGTGCTTAACATTTTCAGGGGCCAGAGGTCAAAAGCCGCCAAGATCCTGCGCAAACAGGGCTACTCAAAGGAATACTACGATCTCCTCGAAAAAAAGCGCCGCAAGCTCTCGGGCACGTCGCTTTGTGCAAAGAACGACCTCTGCATAGCAAAAGCGTACTGCGACGGCAGAAGATATGACGACGCCTTTGCGGTGCTCAGGGATATCGATCTCGACCGCTTTGATTCAAAGATGGCGGCGGAATACTACAATCTTTATACATACCTTTTCCTGCTCACCGGCGACGTTTCAAACGCGCGCGCGACGGTATCTCTCGGCGAGCCGTTCTGCTCAAAGTATGCCGACCGCGCCGAGCAGAAGCTCACCGCCGCGCTTCTTAAATATGCCGAGGGCGATTTCTACGGCGCAAGGGCCGGTTTTGAAGACCTTTTGGACTGCAAACCCGCCGAGGTCAGGGTATCTGCAGGGCTTTATCTCGGGCTCGTTTATCTCAGGATACGCAAAAAGGAGCTCGCCCGAAAGCTTGTCGCCACGCTTGGGAAATACAGGAAGACCCCGCGCCAGAGCGAGGACATGTTAAAGCTGCTTAAAAAGCTTGAGGCCGCCTACGCCCTTGAGGAGGAAGAAAACCGCGCCGCGGAGATCGCAAAGGCTGCGGAAGCGGCAGAAGCCGCCGAGGCTGCTGAAGAAGCAGAGACCGTAGAAGAAGCAGAAGCAACTGAGACGGTCGAGGTTCAGAACGCGGAATAGAATATAATATTAGAAGATAGATGTTAGATTAGAGAATAGATATTAGAAGATAGACGGTAGAGCGCTATTTCGGAACGTTTCGGGTTTTGATACCTTTACGGCGCTGATTTTTGGAACCTCTCTTTCTTCTCGGAGGCAAACCGGGCGGAGCGTAACCGAGGGCGCGGCGTCTTTATCAGGCTTCGCTCTGTCGCTTGCCCGCTTATCGGCGCAAAGGTAATCACAAACCCCGCGATCGCGATATCCGATTATACGGCTCTGCAAGCGGCTGCGAGCTTTTTACTTCAAAATCAAAAATACCGGCGAATAAAACCGCAGGCACGTCTTCGCGGCAAGCGGCATAATATATCCCGAGGGGGAAGTCCTCCTCGGGATATTCTTTTGAAAGGAAGGCTACAGAATGAACCTTACCGATATGCTCGACGCCGCAGAGGCAGCAAAGGTATGCACCTCCTGCCCGCGCAACGCGGCTATGAGCGCTTTCCCGGCTGAAACGCCGTTAGGCATGGCATATGTGCCCTATCAACAGTGGAAAAACGTATACGAGCCGTCTGTCGCGCTCGACAGGGGCACAGTCTTTGAAGACCTCGACAAACCTTTTTTGGGGGAGAAAGCCGTATGAATGACCGCGAGAAACTCCTGAAAAAAGTACAGATGTACTCCTTTGCGGTAACAGACGCCGCCCTGTTTTTAGATACTCACCCCGAGTGCGCCGACGCGCTCGCGTTCTACAACAAATACAAAAAGCTCTGCAGCGAAGCAAAGGCGCAGTATGAACAGGCTTACGGGCCTTTGGATATCGATTCGGAGCAGAACAACGCCCGCTGGGCTTGGGTCGACGGCCCGTTCCCGTGGGAATTATCCGCAAACTGAGGAGGATCGACATGTGGAAATATGAAAAGAAGCTTGAATACCCGGTAAAGATCAAGAAAACCGATCCTACCGCGGCGAAGATAATCATCACGCAGTTCGGCGGACCTGACGGCGAGCTTGGCGCGGCGATGAGGTATCTCAGCCAGCGCTATACCGCACCCACGCCGGAAATAAAGGCGATCCTGAACGACATCGGCACCGAGGAGCTTGGGCATATGGAGATGATATGCTCGATAGTTTATCAGCTTACGCGAAACCTGACTCCGAAGGAGATAAAGGAGAGCGGCTTTGACGCTTATTTTGTGGATCACACAAACGGCCTTTACCCGGTTCAGGCCGCAGGCGTACCGTTTTCGGCGCAGATATTCCAGTCGACCGGCGACCCCATAGCTGACCTGAGCGAGGATATGGGGGCGGAAGCTACAATAATATAAGCAGAACTTTTTTCAGAAATTCCAGTGAATTTCTATCGGAACGTCCCTTGTTCCGGGTATCCTTTTTCCGACATTTATGTAGTCGATCAGCGTATCGACGGTTTC
>CANRHA010000229.1 GCA_947630315.1 uncultured Clostridia bacterium | reverse complement strand
CTTCCGGGTAAGGCGCTCAATGAACCGGTTCATTTAAAATAGCATGAGCAAAGCGAATACCTTTTTACAACCGTGTAGCGGCGCCGCGCTCTGTCATTCTCTCCCCCCAAGAGAGCTTTCTATCTTCTATTCATCTATCTTCTACCCTCTAAAAAGTATTCGCTCTCAATTGCCATACTTCGCAACACCTCTGAAAGAATTTCTGCTGACCGCTCATAACTGCCCCTGAATACCTCCGCTCATGCTATTGCAGTTCACCCCTCCCCCTCCCGGACTGTGCAGAAGCCCACGGCTTCGCAGTTCCCCCCTCCCCTCGAGGGGAGGGGTAACTAAAAATAGCATTCGCGCAGCGAATACCTTTTTTTACAACCTGGTAGTGTTGCCCCGCTCTGTCACTCCCGCCCAGGTAAGAGCGCTTCTGATTTCTGATATCTGACTTCTGTCTTCTGCCCGCGCCCCTTGACACCCTTCTCAATCCGTGCTATAATAACTAACACCGTTAGATTTTAAGAGGTGAATGGTATGGCTTCGCGCGAGGAGGCGCAGGAGTTTCTCAGTCGGCTCTATTCCTGCATTCCGAGGTCGTTTTACAGCAGGCTCGACGCTATGCAGAAGGGCTACACCTTTGTCCTCAGTTGCCTTTTGAGGGCCGATGAGGAGGTAATTGCCGGCGATCTCGCCAAAAAACTTCATGTCAGTACGGCGCGCATCGCGGCGCTTCTGAACCGTATGGAGGAGTGCGGCTACGTCATTCGCTGCGCTTCCGAGACCGACGGGCGGCGGACCGTTGTAAAGATCACGCCGGCGGGGGAGGAGTATATTTCGGATATCCGCGAGCAGACCCTCGGCCGAATCGAAAAGCTCCTCGATTCCGTCAGCAAGGAAGACCTCGAAACCTATATCGCCATTTCCCGGGAGATTCGCGACGTCATGGAGGATTAGCCGTTCACCCGGCTGTCATGTTTTGTCAAAAAATATCTAACGGTGTTAGATAAAGAAGAAACGGTCTGTACAATTGTTTGGGAGGTATTTTATGGAATCAAACATCAGGGCGCTCTCGAACGAGCTTACCTATCAGGCGTACATCATGAACCGCGACCAGATCTGGCGGCGGCTTTCCGATTTAAGCGTGCGCGAGTACGTTGCGCTTCACCGCATAACCGAGTTAGGGCAGGCGAGCGAGATATATTCCGGGAAGATCTATTTAAAAGAGCTTGCGGAAAACATGCGCCTCACAATAAGGCAGACGTCGAAGCTTGCGGGTGAGCTGAGGGATCGCGGGCTTATAGAGTGGTCGCACGACGGCAACGGCAACAGCGGCACATATGTTTCGATAAC
The DNA here is from genome assembly GCA_947630315.1 of uncultured Clostridia bacterium. GTDB lineage: Bacteria > Bacillota > Clostridia > Oscillospirales > Ruminococcaceae > Faeciplasma. The sequence continues at coordinate 1,955 of CANRHA010000229.1, read as the reverse complement.
GCCGTCAGGGAAGAAGCTTTTAGAGGAGAATCAGGAGAGAATAATCAACTACTACGGCCGCGTGATCGAGAAATTCGGCAGGGAAAAGCTTATCGAGATGCTTCAGATGATGAAGCAGCTTGATACGGTCATGCAGAGCGAGCTTGAGGAGAAAACGGAGGAAAACAATGACGAATCGGAATGAATATTTAAATAAACAGGTCGAGATCTGCGTCGCCAACGATAAGATATCGCCGCGGCTCTACAGCGAATACGGCGTAAACCTCGGCTTAAGAGATGAAAACGGAAACGGCGTTTTGACCGGCCTTACAAAGATATCCAAAATAGTTTCCTCAAAGATCATCGACGGCAAAAAGCAATCCTGCGACGGCGAGCTTTGGTACCGCGGCTACCGGATCGAGGACATAATCGATTCGCTCGGCGATGAGCTTGGCTTTGAAAGAACCGCGTATCTGCTTTTGATGGGTCAGATGCCGGACGAAAAGGAGCTGAGTGATTTTAAGGATATAATAGGCAGCAGCCGCACCCTGCCGACGAATTTTACCAGAGACGTTATAATGAAAGCGCCGTCCGAGGACATAATGAACTCGATGACGAGGAGCATTTTAACGCTTGCCTCCTATGACAATTCTATCCGCGACGGCAGCCTCGGCAACGTTCTGAGACAGTGCATACAGCTTATAGCAGTTTTCCCGCTTTTGGCGATATACGGCTACAACGCCTATAATCACTACGAAAAGCGCGAGAGCATGATAATACATTACCCGCGCCCGGAGCTGTCGACCGCCGAGAACATTTTGCTGCTTTTGCGGCCGGATAAATCATACACCCCGCTCGAGGCAAAGGTTTTAGACACCGCGCTGATCCTTCACATGGAGCACGGCGGCGGCAACAATTCAACATTTACGACAAGGGTAGTTACTTCATCGGGATCGGACACATATTCCACTGTCGCCGCGGCGATGTCGTCATTAAAAGGTCCGAAGCACGGCGGCGCAAACGTCAAGGTCATGGAGATGATGGAGGATATCCGCAGACATGTCAAGGATTTCGGAGATAAAGACGAGGTCGCCGGGTATCTGACAAAGCTTCTGGACGGCGAGGCGTTCGACGGCAAAAAGCTTATCTACGGAATGGGTCACGCGGTGTATTCGCTGTCCGACCCGAGGGAGCGTATTTTCAGGAAGTATGTCGAGGAGCTTGCCGAGAGCAAGGGCAGACAGGAGGATCTGCGGCTTTACGAAAACGTAGAGGAGCTTGCGCCGAAGCTTATAGCCCAAAAGCGCAGAATTTACAAAGGCGTCAGCCCGAATATCGACTTTTACAGCGGGTTTGTCTATGACATGCTCGGCATACCCCAGGAGCTTTATACCGCGTTCTTTGCTATTGCGAGGATCGTCGGCTGGAGCGCTCACCGAATGGAGGAGCTTATCTGCATGGACAAAATTATCCGCCCTGCGTACATGAGCGTGATGGAGGAGAGAAGCCCGGACGGCGCGGAAGCGTAAATGAACAAGTATTGCGGCTATGCCCTCATCTCTGCGGGCATGGCCGGTTTTATACATATACCTTCTGCTCCTGACCGAGGCCCCGGGCGAAGCCCGCCCCGCGCGCGAGCGCGCGGGGCCAGCGGCAGCGAAGCTGCCTCTGCGGCGGCCCCTCCGGGGCCGCCGGGGCTTCGCCCGGGGCCACGGCAGAGAACAGAAACCAGAGGTCAGAAATCAGACCCGGGAGGACAAGGGCAGTTGATAGCAGTATACTTGCGGCAGAGGCAGAAGCCCCCGGCAAAACAGGCAGCACCCTCCGACCCGGCCCCTTGCCCTGATCATCCCGCAAGCCCGGTAAAAGCTTTTCTGATATCTGATCTCTGCTATCTGTCTTCTACTCGGAAAAGCCCGTTCCGCCCGCATTATTCGCTTAATTTAAACCCGTCACCGAAGGTGACACCTTTAAAC
>CANRHA010000228.1 GCA_947630315.1 uncultured Clostridia bacterium | reverse complement strand
CCCGGCGGCCGGAGGCCGCCGCAGCGCGCCTGCGGCGCGCCGGCCCCGCGCTTCGTGCGGGGCGGGCTTCGCCCGGGCCAGAGGTCAGATGTCAGATATCAGAAATCAGATGAAGGTGGGAGCGGGGGCTGGTGGGGAGCAGGGGGCGGAGGCGGGAGCAGAAGGTCGCGGCATAGGTAGCAGAGAGTTCCGTCCTTCTCGCACACCTTTTGTTTTCCCGAGCTTTGATAGAGCGTTCTATCATCTATCCATCTATCTTCTACCTTCTAAAAGGGTATTCGCTCTCGATCGCCAAGCCTCGCAATACCTCTGAAAGCATAACTGATAGACTATCATAACTGCCCCTAAAAACCTCCGCTCATGCTATCGCGATACACCCCTCCCCCTCCAACCTTTGCAGAAACTCACAGGTTAGCAGCAACCCCCTCCCCTCGAGGGGAGGGGGTCAGGGGTGGGGTGATTCAAATAGCATGAGAAAATTTCCGCAAGGAAATTTGCGAATACCTTTTTATAGTGGGTCAGCGGCAGTTTGTTCTACTTTTCCATGAAGGTCGTACAATGAACTGGATTATTTAAAATAGCATGAGCGGCTTTGCCGCGAATACCTTTTACCCCCTCGGCAGCGGCGGTGCACCCTGTCACTCTCGCCCGGTAAGAGCACCTCTGTCCTCTGACATCTGACCTCTATTTTCTGCTCGGAGCATGAGCGCCGCGAATACCTTTTCATCAACGTGGTGTGGTCGCGCCCTGTCACTATTACTTACAGTAAGGCGTTCTATCTTCTAATCATCTATCACCTAACATCTAAAAGCGCCTCCGCTTCCCGAACTCCGCCTTCTGCTTTCTGTTTATTGACTTCCGCCCCGGGGATTGTACATTCCGCCCGCATTATTTTTCATTTTTAAAATCGTCGCCATAGGCGACGCCTTGAAATTCTGACTTCTGACATCTGATTTCTGTATTCTTGATGTGGCCGTTTCGGCCACATCACCGCCCCTTCCCTAATTGACATCACCGGATATTTATAGTATAATATTCCCGCTGGAAAAATCAGTTTATGTCAGGAGGTATATTATGAGATTTGAATGCTGCGAAAACGCGCTGGTCTGCTATACCGGCGGCGAAATGCTCAGGATCGAGGCGTGGGGGAAGGATTCTCTGCGCGTGCGCTCCACCATGCTCGGGAAATTTACCGGCAACTGCTGGGCGCTGACCGAAAAGCCCGCCGATTGCAAGGCTGAGGTAAAAACCGACGGAAACTCCGCGTCCATAACAAACGGCAGAATAACCGCGACCGTCAACTTTGCCGGCGTAGTTTCTTTCTTTAAAGATGGCGCGCTGATACTCCGCGAATATTTCCGCTCTTACGGCGGAACGATTTCAAAAAAGAGCCGCTGTTTAAAGATCGTCAACCGCGAATGGAAGGGAATTATAGGCGGCACAGAATTTTCACTCAATGTAAAGTTCGACCCCAACCCCGATGAAAAGATCTTCGGAATGGGGCAGTATCAGGACGGCTGCTTCAACTTAAAGGGCTGCGTTTTGGAGCTTGCTCAGCGCAATTCTCAGATATCCGTTCCCTTTGCCGTGTCGTCATTGGGCTACGGTTTTCTTTGGAACAATCCCGCCGTCGGCAGAGTTACCTTCGGCAACAACTACACCGAATGGGTCGCGCGCTCCACACGCGAGATGGATTACTACATAACCGTTGCCGATACGCCCAAGGCGATACTTGAAAACTACACCTCGGCCACCGGCCGCGCGGATATGTTCCCGGAGGACCTCATGGGCCTCTGGCAGTGCAAACTCAGATACCGCACTCAGGACGAAGTCCTCACGGTTGCGAGGCAGTACAAAAAAGAGGGCATAAAGATAGATCAGATAGTTATCGACTTCTTCCACTGGACGGTTCAGGGCGACTGGAAATTTGATAAAACCTACTGGCCCGATCCCAAAGCCATGGTCGATGAGCTTCACAGCATGGGCATCAAGGTAATAGTTTCGGTGTGGCCGTCGGTCGACAGAAAGAGCGAAAACTTTTATCCCATGATGGAGCGCGGACTCCTCATAAAAACCGAACGCGGCGCTGCGCAGACCTACGATTATCAGGGCGACTGCGTTGAGATCGACCCGTTCAATCCCGAGACGAGAAAGTATGTCTGGGAAGTATGCAAGAAAAATTACTATGATTTCGGCATAGACGCCTTCTGGCTCGACAACTCCGAGCCGGACTACGGAGTATATGACTTTGAAAATTACAGGTACTCCGCCGGCCCTGCCCTTGAGGTCAGCAACATGTATCCTCAGATGTACAGCAGGGTGTTCTATGACGAGATGTCAAAAAAGGGCAAGCCGGTAGTAAATCTTTTAAGATGCGCCTGGGCGGGTTCTCAGAAATACGGAAACGTCGTCTGGTCGGGTGATGTTCCCTCTACTTTCGACGCCTTCCGCGATCAGCTTAAATGCGGCCTCAATATGGGTCTCGCAGGTATTCCCTGGTGGACGACCGACATAGGCGGCTTCATGACCGACGACGTAAACGATCCCGATTTCAGGCAGCTTTTAATAAGATGGTATCAGTTTGCGGTCTATTCGGCGGTCCTCAGAATGCATGGCGACAGAGGACCCTACGACATTCCTCCTCTTGATGACCGCGACTGGGGCGGAGGATATCTGCACACAGGTCAGCCGAACGAGCTTTGGAGCTATGGCGAGGACAACTATAAGATCATGAGGCACTACTACGATATCCGCATAGAAATGCACGACTATATCAAAAAGCTCTACGAGCAGGCGCATACGGACGGTTCGCCGCTGATCCGCGCGATGTTCTATGAATTTCCGAACGACAAAAAGTGCTGGGAGCTAAGCGATCAGTACATGTTTGGAGAAAAGTACCTTGTTGCGCCGATATTTGAGCTGAACCAATTTGAGCGCGAGGTTTATCTCCCCGAGGGGAGCTGGACGCTCACGTCGACCGGTGAAAAATTCGAGGGCGGCAGGACGGTAAAGGTCGCCGCGCCGATCGAGTACATGCCGGTGTTCGAGAGAAACTGACGCGCAAAACCGCAGCTGCGGCATAAAGCAGAAGATCCGGGTGAACCCGGATTTTTTGTTGGGCGCGTGCGTAAGCCATGGCCCCGGGCGAAGCCCGCCCCGCGCGGAGCGCGGGGCCAGCGCGCCGAAGGCGCGCTGCGGCGGCCTGCGGCCGCCGGGGCTTCGCCCTGCCAGAGGTCAGAAGTCAGATATCAGAAATCAGATGCAGGTGGGAGCGGGGGCGGCGGGGAGCAGGGAATTGCGGCAGAGGCAGAAGGATA
>CANRHA010000227.1 GCA_947630315.1 uncultured Clostridia bacterium | reverse complement strand
GGAAAGACCGCGGTAAAGGGCTATGTTGTCCGCGAGATATGCATAGAGCCTTCAAACTTTCGCTCCGAGTATGAGCTTGACAGATTTTTAAAGCAGAGCGGCATACCCGGTGTCGCCGGCGTAGATACCCGCGAGCTTACGCGAATGATCCGCGAGGAGGGCGTTATGAACGCAAAGATCTGCGACGCGCCCCCCGAAGATATATCCGATATAAAGGCGTACTCGGTCAAAAACGCCGTGGCCTCGGTATCAAGAAGATCGCCCGAGGTATTCAAGCCGGCAGGGGAGCGCAGGTTCAAAGTCGCGCTTATGGATTACGGCGCAAAGAATAACATTATAAGAAGCCTCACCGAACGCGGCTGCGAGGTGACCTGTTTTCCTCACGACGCCAAGGCGGAGGAGGTTTTGGGGATATCCCCCGACGGAATAATGCTTTCAAACGGCCCGGGCGACCCTGAGGAGAACGCCGAAGCCATCGCCGAGCTTAAAAAGCTTATAGGCAGGGTGCCGGTTTTCGGGATCTGCCTCGGCCATCAGCTCACGGCGCTCGCCATGGGTGGCAAGACGGTCAAACTCAAATACGGCCACCGCGGCGCGAATCAGCCGGTAAAGGATCTGATAGGCGGCAGGACCTACATAACCAGCCAGAATCACGGCTACGCGGTAGTGGCGGAAAGCCTTGAAGGCGTGGGCACGCAGACGTTCATCAACGCGAACGACCAGAGCTGCGAGGGAATGGAGTACCCGGATAAAAACTGCTTTACCGTCCAATTCCACCCCGAGGCGTGCGGCGGCCCCAAGGACACGGGATTTTTGTTCGACAGATTTATTTCAATGATGGGAGGCGAGCGTAATGCCTAAGGATCTGAGCATAAAGAAGGTTCTTGTAATAGGCTCGGGGCCTATAATTATAGGTCAGGCCGCCGAGTTCGACTATGCCGGCGCACAGGCGTGCCGCGTTTTGCGCCAGGAGGGCATAAACGTTGTCCTTGTAAACTCCAACCCCGCCACCATCATGACCGACAAAAACCTCGCCGACGCCATATACCTTGAACCCTTAAATGAGGAAACGGTCGCGAGGATAATAGAAAAAGAGCGCCCCGACGGTCTTTTGGCGGGCTTAGGCGGCCAGACCGGCCTCACGATAGCGATGCAGCTTTCCCGCGCGGGGGTCCTTGAAAAATACGGCGTAAGGCTTTTGGGATCCGATATCTCGGCGATAGACAAGGCCGAGGACCGCGAGCTTTTCCGCGACACCATGAAGGAAATAGGCCAGCCGGTCGTTCCTTCGGATATAACCCAGACGGTCGACGGCGCGCTTAAGATCGCCGAAAAAATAGGCTACCCGGTAATAGTCCGCCCGGCGTTTACATTGGGCGGTTCGGGCGGAGGAATAGCCGCCGATCCCGATGAGCTTAAGATAATAGCAAAAACCGGCCTCGACGCTTCGCCGATAACGCAGGTGCTGATAGAAAAGTGCATTTCGGGCTGGAAAGAGATAGAGTTTGAAACGATGCGCGACGCGATAGGAAACGTGATCGCGGTATGCTCGATGGAAAACTTCGACCCCGTAGGCGTTCACACCGGCGACTCGATAGTAACCGCGCCGGCCCTTACGCTTGCCGATAAGGAGTACCAGATGCTCCGCTCGGCCTCTTTGGATATAATCTCGTCGATAGGAATCGTCGGCGGCTGCAACTGTCAGTTCGCCCTCAACCCCGAAAGCTTTGAATACGCTGTTATAGAGGTCAACCCGAGGGTTTCGCGCTCGTCGGCGCTCGCCTCTAAGGCCACCGGCTACCCTATAGCGAAGATCACCACAAAAATAGCCCTCGGCTACACCCTTGACGAGATCAAAAACGAGATAACCGGCAAGACCTGCGCCTGCTTCGAGCCTACGCTTGATTACGTCGTAGTAAAGTTCCCCAAGTGGCCGTTTGATAAGTTCAGCGGTTCCAACCGCACCCTCGGCACCCAGATGAAGGCCACCGGCGAGGTGATGTCCATAGCCCCGAACTTTGAGGCGGCGCTGTTGAAGGCCGTGCGAGGCGCGGAGATATCCCTTGACACCTTAAACGCCGCACCCCTTTCGGATAAACCGGTCATAGAGCGGCTTCATGAGCAGAACGACCGCCGCATATTCACCGTATTCGAGGCATTAAAGAGCGGCGTGAGCGTTGAGGAGATACATGGTATAACCCTCATTGACGAATGGTACCTTGAAAAGCTAAAGGGCCTTGCCGAGTTTGAAAAGGAGATATCCGGCGGGCTTAAAGAGGGCGATTATGTCCGCGCGAAAAAATTGGGATACACCGACGCGGCTATAAGCAGGCTCTCGGGCGAAAAGAGCCTCCCGGGGATAGATTTCAGCTACAAGATGGTCGACACTTGCGGCGCGGAGTTCGACGCGGTAACGCCCTACTTCTATTCATGCTGTGAAAAAACCTGCGAGGCAAGGAGCTTTGCGCGTTCCGGCAAGCCGGTCGTGATGGTTTTGGGCTCGGGTCCTATACGAATAGGCCAGGGAATAGAGTTCGACTACAGCTCGGTCCATTGTGTCTGGACGCTTCGGGAGATGGGGTACGACGTTGTGATCGTAAACAACAATCCCGAGACCGTTTCGACCGACTACGACACCGCGGACAGGCTTTACTTTGAACCTTTAAGCCCCGAGGACGTCATGAACATAATCAAGGTCGAGAAGCCGGTAGGCGTTGTTGTTGCATTCGGCGGCCAGACGGCTATAAAGCTGACAAAATATCTTGACGACCACGGAATACGGATCCTTGGCACATCTGCCGAGAGCATAGATATCGCCGAGGACAGGGCGCGCTTTGACGAGCTTTTGGAATCTTTGGGGATCCGCAGGCCGAAGGGAATGGGCGTTCTGACCGAGCAGGAAGCTCTTGACGCGGCGGAGACTCTCGGGTACCCGGTTCTTCTTAGGCCGTCATACGTAATCGGCGGGCAGAATATGACCATTTCCCGCAACCCCGCACACACTTCAAAATACATGCAGGCGATACTCGCACAGGGGATAGAAAACCCTGTTCTGGTGGATAAATACATGCCGGGGATCGAGCTTGAAGTAGACGTTATCTCCGACGGCGAGGACGTTCTGATACCCGGAATTATGGAGCATATCGAGCGCGCGGGTATCCATTCGGGCGACTCTATAGCGGTATATCCGCCCTACAACCTCAGCGACAGATTCTTAAAGATAATCTGCGACTGCTCCGAAAAGCTTGCGCTTGGGCTTAAGACAAAGGGCCTTGTAAATATCCAGTATCTTATATACGACAACGAGCTTTACGTTATAGAGG
>CANRHA010000226.1 GCA_947630315.1 uncultured Clostridia bacterium | reverse complement strand
AGGAAAACAAACGCTTCACCCTCGGCGGCAAGCTTTATCGAATGCATAAGGCGGCACGGAAAATACAGGGTCATTCAGGCCGACAACGACGTTTTGGGAGGAATAAGCCGGGTGGCCGAGGCTTTAAGGACTGGCAGGATAATGATAAGCGCCTCATGCAAGGACTGTATAAGGGAATTTGCCTCGTACAGATGGGATGAAAAGGGCGCCAAGGACAGCGTTGTAAAGGAAAACGATCACGCCATGGACGATCTGCGCTACTTTGTAAACCGGTATATCGGCAAAAAAGAGGAGGATATCTGGTTCGTGGCCTCGGTAGGCAGGGGCTGACCCTGAAAGATGCAGGGAGCGTCCGTTCCGCCCGCGTTATCCCCTGCGCTTAAATTCGTCACCGAAGGCGACACATTTAAACTCTGACATCTAATATCTAATATCTATTGATGCGTCCGCTTCGGACACATTCTAAAATGCACCTGCGGGGCGGTGCGGGAGGGGAGGAGGGTTTACATAGAAAAATTTTTAAGAACGGAAGTGATAATTTGGCATTATTCAGAAAAAAAGAGCCGGCTTTTAAAGAGACCGGCGCGCAGACTGCTCCGAGAGCCGAGGGCGGCTTTCGCATAGAGGGCGAAGCCTGTTCATGTGAAAAGGAGCTTTACGCCCGCCTAAGAGAACAGGTTCCCATCATCGACGCCTGCATAGGCAAGATAATAAGACTTGTCGGCGGGTTTAAGGTCACGGCCAACGACCCGGTATATCAGCAGGCGCTTGAAAGATTTGCCTCGGGCGTAAGGATAGGCGCGTCGGGAACGAGCCTTCATACGTTTTTGGACAGCTATCTCGATTCGCTTTTGACCTACGGCTCGGCGCTTGCGGAGATAGTTTACGACAGAGACAAGACCGGTATTGCCGGGGTATACGTTGCGCCCATGCGCTCGATAACGGTAAAAGAGGGCAAAAACTCTCTGTCAAGGCGGTATTTTACCTGCCGCGGTTCAAAGCCTATCGAGCTTAAGCACCCGGAAAACCTTATATTCACCGCGCTTTCGCCTACTACCGAATACCCCTGCGGCGTTTCGATTTTAAGGGGTCTGCCGTCGCTTTCGGCCATACTTTTGCGCATCTACGAGAGCATAGGCCAGAACTTCGACAGGGTAGGAAACGTAAGGTACGCCGTCACCTACAAGCCCTCATCGGATAACGGCGACAGGGCTTTTGCAAAGGAACGCGCACAGCAGATAGCAAAGGAATGGTCGAGCGGAATGAGCGCCTTAAAAAACGGCGAGGTCAGGGATTTTGTAGCGGTGGGCGACGTCGACATAAAGGTCATAGGCGCAGACAACCAGATTCTTGACACCGAGGTGCCGGTGAGGCAGCTTCTTGAACAGCTTATTTCAAAGCTCGGCATACCGCCGTTTCTGCTCGGGCTTTCATGGAGCACCACCGAGAGGATGTCGTCGCAGCAGAACGATATTTTAACGAGCGAGCTTGAATATTACAGGCGGCTCGTTGAACCGGCGATAACCGCCGTATGCGACTCATACCTGAGACTTATGGGCAGCGCCGACGGACTGACGGTCGAATGGGATATCATAAACCTTCAGGACGAAACGGAGCTTGCCGACGCAAGGCTCAAAAACGCCCAGGCAAGGGCGATAGAGATATCAAACGAAAAGGAGGAAGCAAAACTTGTCCGACAAAATGGAGAAGATCAACAGGTTCGCCTGCAAGGAGCTTAAGGAGGAAGACGTATACTGCTTTTCGGTCATACTCTGCGACAACGAGATAGACCGCGACAACGAAAAATTTTCGGTCGAGGCGCTTAAAAAGCTCGCGGAGTTATACATCGGGAAGACGGGAATATTCAACCACGACCCCAAGGGCGAAAATCAGACCGCGCGGATATATGACGCGGAGGTAGTTTCGGATAAATCGCGCAAAACCGCCGACGGCGAGGACTACACCTATCTTAAGGCGAGCGCGTATATGGTAAGGACCGCCTCGAACGAGGACCTCATTCGCGAAATAGAGGGCGGAATAAAAAAGGAGGTATCGGTAGGCTGCGCCGTTTCGCGCCACAGCTGTTCGGTATGCGGAGCCGACAGGCTTAACGGCGGCTGCGCTCATAAAAAGGGCAGGGTGTACGCCGGAAAGAAATGCTATCACATTTTAAGCGACCCCACCGACGCCTACGAATGGAGCTTCGTCGCCGTTCCTGCCCAGAGGGGCGCGGGAGTGATCAAGAAATTCGGCGAGGCGGAGGAAAAATACTGCGCCGCTTCAAGCGGAATTTTTGACGAGCTCTGCGACGATCTCAGGCGGGATATACTCAGGCTTTCGTTTCTTGAAGGCGACAGCATACCCGTTGAGATAACCAAGGCGGCGATTTTAAGAATGGAGCCGGAGGAGCTTTTGCGCTTAAAGCGAGCGCTTGCGCTAAAGACCCCGAAGGCCGAACCGTCCGAGATAGAAAAGGCGGTATCAAAACAAAAGGACGAAGCCGACGGAAATCGCAGCTTCAGAATATAACAATTTTTAAATTTTGAAAGGAAGTAAAAACTATGTACAACAACATCAATCTTGAAAAGGGACTTTACAACATCTGCGGAAAATCATTCACCGAGGCTCTTACCGAGCTTGACGCCGACGAAAACTACGCCGGCACCGAACTTGAAGGTCTCGACGCCTTTGAAAGGCAGCTCAAGCGCTTTGACATAAAGGTAAGCGGCGCTAATTCCGACAGAGTTGAAAAATTCTTTAAGACCACTCAGTCTGCGGTGCTCTTCCCCGAGTTCGTCCGCAGATGCATCAAGGCGGGAATGGACCAGGCCTCCGTTCTTACGCATATCGTCGCCGCAACCACCTATACCGACGGCGTAGACTACCGCGGCATAAGCGTTACCAAGAGCGATTCGGGCAGCGAGGTAAAAACAGTGAACGCCGGCGCGGATTTCCCCAAGACCACCGTAAACCCCGCCGAGACCACCGTCTCGCTTCTTAAGTACGGCAGACAGATCCAGGCGGTTTACGAGGTCATAAGAAAACAGCGCCTCGATCTGTTCGGCGTTATCCTTAAGGCCGCCGGCGCTCAGGTATCTCAGAACATAAACAACGCCGCTGCCGCCGTTTTGTATGACGGCGCTTCAAGCGTTGAAACCGCCGACGCCGCGCTCACTTATTCCGACCTCGCGGGCTTCTGGGCCTCGCTTACCGGCGGAAATATGACCGCTATGCTCGTTTCGCCCGCCATGATGGCCAAGATCCTCGCCCTTGACGAGATGAAGGACTGCGGCGGCGACCTCGGCAGCGGCGTAGCCTCTACC
>CANRHA010000225.1 GCA_947630315.1 uncultured Clostridia bacterium | reverse complement strand
GGAGCAAGCAGACCCCCGACGGCGAGCCGGTTGAAAATCTCAACGGCGCGAATCCGCCTACAGGAAAGGAAGCCTTATAGATGACCTCCGAAAAAAAGATATCCCCCGCGCAGCTGATGATCTTACTGGTTCTTGCAAGGGTCATGCACACGATGATATTTCGCTCCGAGCGCTTCGGCACCGGGGTCCCGATGATGCTCGGGCTGCTTTTATCAACGGCGATAGAGGCGGTTTTGGCGCTCCCGGCGGTGATTTATTTTACCTGCGGAGGCTCCGACCCCGCAGAGTATCTTGCCGGGCGGTTCGGGGTATGGCTGAGGGTCTTGTACTCCGGATATTTTGCCGTTATAGGCGGCGCGACCGCAGCCCTGTTCACCGGATTTTTAGAGAGCGAGTTTGCGGATATAACCCGCCCGCTCATCGCCATGGCGCTTTTGACAGCCGCCGCGGCCTACTGCTCCTGCGGCGGGATAGAGGGGCTTGCAAGGGCGGGGGCGGTGGTATTCTGGCTGTTCGCGGTGCTCTTTGCGGTGATGGCCGCCGTAAACGAGGGCGGATTTGATATGTTAAACTTCAGCCCGATGACCTCCTCCGACATGCCGGTTTTTTGGAGATACGTTTTTGAAAACCTCTCCTCGGCGTGGTGGCTGCCCATGCTTTGCGCTTTGGGAGTACATCTCAAAAAAGGCGCGGCCGCGGCGTCGTTCGGGTATCTCGGGCTTAAACTGATAATAACCGAAGCCCTGCTGTTTTTGATAACCGCCGTGCTTGCGGGATATGTCGACGTTCTCGGCTACCCGATATTCGCCCTCGGGGCCTACGCCAAGAGCGATTTTATCCAGCGCTTCGACGCCATAAACATGCTCGTATGGGCGATAAACTGCGTTACGGTCACGGCGGTGTATATCTATATAATCTCAAAGCCGGCAGGATCCGCCCCGCCGGCCTGCGCGGTATCGGCGCTTGCGGTTTTGCTGATAGCCGCCGCGGTTTACCGCTCGGGATTAAAATTCGACGACCCCGCGTTTTTGATTTTCAAGGCGGCGGGGGTAGTTATACTCGGGGTACTGGTTCCCTTTGCGGCGGGGATAAAGCTTATATGCAAAAAGAGGAGGAACGGGGCTTGAAAAGGCTTTTTATCCTTATAGCTGCGCTTATTTTCCTGACCGGCTGCAGCACGGTAACTCAGGTTCAGCGCAGGGTGGTGGTCCACGCCATAGGCATCGACCCTCATGAAAAGGGCTTTGAGGTGTCGTATCAGATATTCAGCGGCGGCGAGGCTTCGTCGGGCGGGCCGGTAGACGCGAGCGAATCGACGGTGGTGACGCTTCTTGCGCAGGGGCGGAACCTCTACGAAACCGAGGAGAGCTTAAGGCTCCAGACCGGTAAGGAGGTATTTTTGGGAGATACCGAGCTTATAGTTATCAGCGAGGAGCTTTTTGACGAGCCGCTTGAACCTTTGTTGGATTACTTCCGCCGAAGCGACATCTACCTCGGCGTAAACGTTGTATACTGCCGGGGCAGCGCCCAGGAGACGATAGGCGCAAAGCTAAACCAGAACAGCGCCACGGCTATACTTTTGCGGGGCGTTATTGAGAGCGCGATCGAGGCCGGGCGCGCGTGTTCGTCAAGGATAATCGAGATATCAAACGCCGTAAGGGGTAAACAGGCCCTGCCGATACCCATACTCAGCCTTGAACGCGAGGACAGCGGCGACAGCAAGGAGACCTCTCTGACCGACCTCACCGTCGGGGTATTCAACAGCCTTGTGGTTTCGCATTCCGGCAGCATAGGCGAAATAGGTGAAAACTGCGCGATGGGAATAAGGCTTTTAAGGGGCGACGTGAGCGAAATGTCGCTGACGGTTCCCGCGGGCGAGAGGTATTCGGCGGTGCAGCTTGAAGAACTGGGCGTGTCGCGCAGCGTAAGCATTAAAGACGGCGCGCCGGTCATAAGGGTATCGATAACCGGACAGTGCAGCTTAAGATACGGCGGGGATAACTTTTCGGAGGCAAAGGCCGCGGCGGAAAAGCAGATACTTTCGCTCTGCGGCGAGGCTTTTGAAAAGCAGCGCGACCTCGGCGAAGACCTGACCGGGGTGCTGAAGCTTTTGAGGAGGTATGAAAGCGGATACGCCGAGAGCATAGAAAACGACCCCGAAAGGGCGGTTAAAGAGGCGGTTTTTGAAATTTCCTGCGATCTCGGCAAATATTCGCCCTGAAATTTTTCTCTGCTACTTGAATTTTCAACAATTCTGTGGTATTATGCTATAGATGTACCCGCAGCGAACGCGTTATAAAGCATCTGCGGTCTTTTAATCCATCAAGAAGGTGACGCATATGATCAAAATCGACACTCATCTCGGCACTATAGAGCTTACCTCGGGGTATCTCTCCGCGCTTATAGGCCATACCGCGACAAGCTGCTTCGGCGTTGTAAAAATGAACCCCGCCGGGGCCTCTCAGGGAGTAAAAACCGCGGTGCTGAAAAAAGAATCTATAGACAACGGCGTAAGGGTCTATGTATCAAAAGGTTCCGGAAAGGTCGTTATAGACCTCCATATAACCGTTACCTACGGCGTAAACGTCGCCGCGATCACCGACAGCATAATGAACAAGGTTCGCTATGTGGTCGAGAGCGAGACCGGACTTTCGGTCGACAAGGTGAACGTTTTTGTCGACGGCATGGAAAATTCATAAGGAGGCGACCTGAAAATGACTGTAAGCGGAAAAATTCTCAGAGACGCATTTATAAGCGCCGCAAACTGTATAGCGGCAAATAAAAAGGATATAGACGCCCTTAACGTATTCCCGGTTCCCGACGGTGACACCGGCACAAATATGTCTATGACCCTCGGCAGCGCCAAAAACGAGCTGGTGCTTCTGCCCGATACCGCCTCCGCCTCGGACGCGGCAAAGGTCATGAGCGGCGCGCTTTTAAGGGGCGCAAGGGGAAACTCGGGCGTTATAACGTCTATCCTCTTTAAGGGATACGACAAAGCCTTCAAGGGTTTAAAAGAGGTCTCGGTGCCCGACCTTGCAAGCGCTATGAAGTTGGGAGTTGAGAGGGCCTACAAGGCGGTAATGAAGCCCACTGAGGGCACCATTCTCACCGTAGCAAGGCTTTCCGCCGAAAAGGCCGAGGAGATAGTCCCCGAATGCGAGGACATAGGCGAATTTTGGGATAAAGTATGCGACGAGGCCGAAAGAGTCCTCGAGACCACGCCCGAGCTGCTTCCGACCCTCAAAAAGGCCGGGGTAGTAGACGCCGGCGGCAAGGGCTTCTGCATGTACATGAGAGCCATGGGCGAGGTGTTCCACGGCCGCGGGATATATGAATTTAAAGAGCCCGAGCAAAAG
>CANRHA010000224.1 GCA_947630315.1 uncultured Clostridia bacterium | reverse complement strand
GCTGTGATCCTCGGCGGAAGGCTGTACTCATCAGGCTCGCGGGTTGACTGCTCCGTCTCCGCGCTTTGCGCCTCGGTGGTAACATGTTCGCTAAGCTCTTTTTGATGATCCTCCGAGGCCGGAACATCAGAAATTAAAGGCGTTTCAGAGGCAACGTCTTCGGTTAATGATCCGGTTACAGATTCTGTTATTTCTTCAGATATCGTTGCCGCCGGCCAGCCGTCAGGAGGGTAATCTCCCCTGTTTACGCGCTTATCAGATCCGCAGGAAACAAGCAGCGCAGCGGCGAACAGCGAAACGATCAAAATAAATTTGCTCATTCTATCACACCTAACTTAAAATTATTTTTCATTTTCATCGGTTTCTTTTTTTGAAAGAATTACGTTTTCGATCGAGCGGTTATAAACCCTCTCGTTTTTGGGATCAGTCACATTGTCGGTGACGGTGTACGTCTCATAAACCGGCACGACATCACGTTTGCCGGATTTTTTATCTTTTTTTGACATTCAGAACCCTCCTGAAAAAATTTTAAATTAGTATATCCGGAAAAGTTTTTTCTATCCCGATGTTGACAACTCGGCAAAAAAGTGGTATTATACATTTTGCGCCGCTGTGGTGAAATTGGCAGACACATGGGACTTAAAATCCCCCGCCCTTAAAGCGTACCGGTTCGAGTCCGGTCAGCGGCACCACGCCGTCGCGGACTACGTATCGTTCGCGGCGGCATTTTCATGCTTACACGCTCAATGCTGTCGCTCATTCACTTCGGAGCAAAGATGCGATTGCTTTTCCGCAAGACAACCGAGGCAATCATTTACGCCGAGGGCAGTCGAGCGGCAAAAAAGCAACGCTTCTTTTTCCGGCTTTTTCCCCACAAAGCTTCGCTTTGCGGGGGCCCCATTTTGTCGCGGACTACGTATCGTTCGCGGCGGCATTTTTATACTTAATTTAGTGAAGCTAATGCTCACGCCGCATCAGGAGAAACAATCATGGAAAAAATCATTATCAAAAGGATGGAAAGTGAAGACGAGATCAACGGCAAGGGATATGTACACTACAAATCCTGGCATGAAACATATGCGGGTCTGATCGATGCTGATCATCTTAAAAAACATACCCTTGAAAAATGTATAACGATTGCGCATAAATGGCCGGACAACATTCTTGTGGCAAAAGACGGAGAGACGGTATGGTCACTCCCTGCTTGATGTGCACTCTCCCTTGCATTATTAACGACTAAATTTTTGTTTCCGACATCCGATGCCTCTTTCACAACCCTGCGCGGGCTGATGAGGGAGGCTTTTGGGTATCGGGTGAGTTGGGCGCTTGCCGAAGGCCCCGGGCGAAGCCCCGGCGGCCGCAGGCCGCCGCAGCGCGCCTTCGGCGCGCTGGCCCCGCGCTTCGCGCGGGGCGGGCTTCGCCCGGGGCAGCGGCTTACGCACGCGTCCTTCCTTAAACCGCAAGCCCCCGCCGCCCAAGCCTTCCTCTACCGCCGAGCCGGAAAAAAATATAAAAGTTCCGTCTAACCTTTTGCGGATTTCCGACACTATATATATGAAAGCAGCTTTCGGGGCGCGGGAACCGTGTCCGCACAGACAAAAAGGAACAGTGATACTATGACGACGCAAAAAGCAGGAGAACTCATCTCGGAAAACATGCGCACACTCTATCTTTGGTCGCTCCATAAGACCTCGGATCCGTACAGGGCGGAAGACCTCTGCTCAGAAATAATCCTTGCGGTTTTAAAGAGCGCCCCTAATCTCAAATGCGACGACGCTTTTTTCGGATTTGTATGGAAGGTCGCCGCAAATACTTATAAACAGTACCTGAGAAAAAATTCACGGATATCGTCTGTTGAGATGACCGACGATATACCAGATACCGAGAACTTTCAGGACGGCATCTGCGAAAGAGAACAGCAAAATAGCTTACGCGGTCATGAGCGGAACCCAACAGACCGACGGCGGCGCTAAGTTCCGCGAGATGTACCGGGTCGGAGATAAGTCGGTCACCGGCATATGCTACGGAATAGAGGGCGAAAACCTCGAGGCGAGCAGAAATTACGGTACAATATGCTACGCCGGGGAAGGCTCTATAGGTTCACAAAAGGCGACCTGGATAGAGTTCAACGCCGCCTATTCGGTCAGCTATGCAAACGGATTCAGCGCTATAAGAGAAGTCCGATTAGAAAATGCGACATTCCCTATTTTTACGGAGGAACAGCGCAATCATCTGCTCTACGGGATTTTGGGCGAGGAGTTTAAATCCCTAAAAGAAATGATGACCGAGATAGGAAAGCTGGCGACGGAAATTTTAAAGGACCACTCCCCCGACTGCGCGGCGGAGGTCATAGACTACCACTGTCCGCACATCGTCATGTGGAACCTGATGGGCTGGTACGGCGGCGCGGCGGTTAAAACCGGCGCCCTTGAACCCGCCGCCGAGGGCGAATATCCCGGGGTCTTCGGCTTCAAATAATTTACATTTTTTCGGGCCGTGTATAAAGCGCGGCCCTTAATTTTTCATTATTCCGAAAAAAATATCAAAATTCGGCCGATCCCACTTGACAAACACTATATATGGTAGTAATATAGACAAAGAATCTTAAATGCGGTACTGTGATGCCGAAAGATACGAAACATATTTCCCCGCTTTATGCCCCTATCGTACCTTACGGCGCGATGGGGCATTATCTGTCTGAGGTGTTTTCTATGACCGAAAAATCGGTAATTATGGAGGAAAGCGCGGTTATCCGCGCTATGACCAGGATATCTCACGAGATCTTAGAAAAAAACCGCGGCGCCGATGGCGTTTGCCTTGTAGGGATACGTTCAAGAGGCGCGGCTCTCGCAAAAATGATATCGGACAATATATCGAGATTCGAGGGCGTTTCGGTGCCCTGCGGAGACATTGACATAAGCTACTACCGCGACGATATTCCCGACTTCACGCAGATGCCGGTAATAAAAAAGGCGGCCCTGCCCTTCCCCGTTACCGGCCAGAAGATCATTCTTGTCGACGACGTTTTATACACCGGGCGGACGGTAAGAGCAGCGATAGAAGCCGTTTTCTCCCTCGGCAGGCCGGCGGCGATCCAGCTTGCAATACTCATCGACCGCGGACACCGCGAGCTGCCTATAAGGGCCGATTACGTCGGGAAAAATATCCCCACATCCCGCAGCGAGGTCATAAGCGTTCACATTCCGCCCTTCGACGCGGACACCTCGGTAAAGCTGATGGACGCTGATTAACGATTATCTTTCGCCGAAGATCCACCGGCGACAAAGATACAGAGCGGCGCTCGCCGTTCACCAACTATAAGGAGGAATTCTAAATGAAACTCATCTACGGCATCAAGGATAAGCCGAAGTTCGGTCAGATGATCATC
>CANRHA010000223.1 GCA_947630315.1 uncultured Clostridia bacterium | reverse complement strand
GAACGGCCGGCCCGCGCGCGAGCGCGGGCAGCGCCCCCGCAGGGGGCGCGACGGGGCGCGCAGAGGCCCGGGCTGAGCAGAAAGCCGGGGAAAACGCAGCTCGGCACTCGGTATGATAAGGCGGAAGCCCGGATAGGAGCAGAAGCCGGCAGAAAAAACCGCGCAGAAACCCGTCGTATACCGAAAATCAACCTTAACGCGCAAAAAAATCCATGCAAGAGCACGCACTTGCCGTCAACAATTTGAGCGGACGCGCTCAGTAAAAATAAAAGGAGTTTTGATTATGTCTGAATGCACTCACGACTGTTCTACCTGCGGGCAGGCCTGTTCATCAAGAACGGCGCCGCAGGACTTCCACACAGACCCTCACCCGATGTCGCACATCAAAAAGGTTATCGGGATTGTAAGCGGAAAGGGCGGCGTAGGCAAATCGCTCGTCACCTCTATGCTTGCCGTTGAGGCGACGCGCAGAAACCTCAAAGCCGCAATTCTTGACGCCGACGTGACCGGTCCGTCTATCCCGAAGGCCTTCGGGATAAAACAAAAAGCCTCGTCGACGGGTGAAAACCTTCTTCCCGTTGTAACAAAAACCGGCATAAAGATAATGTCGGTGAACCTGCTTCTTGAAGACGACACCCAGCCGGTAGTATGGCGCGGACCGGTAATTGCCGGAGTTGTAAAGCAGTTCTGGGAGGACGTTATCTGGGATGACGTTGATTATATGTTTGTGGATATGCCTCCGGGAACCGGCGACGTGCCCCTGACCGTCTTTCAGTCTATCAGGCTTGACGGCATAGTTGTTGTGACATCGCCGCAGGAGCTTGTAGGCATGATAGTTGCAAAGGCCATAAACATGGCGAAGCTGATGAATATTCCCATTTTAGGCATTGTCGAGAACATGAGCTACGTCATCTGCCCGAACTGCGGCGAAAAGCATGAAATTTTC
This sequence comes from uncultured Clostridia bacterium, assembly GCA_947630315.1. GTDB lineage: Bacteria > Bacillota > Clostridia > Oscillospirales > Ruminococcaceae > Faeciplasma. The sequence goes on along the minus strand of CANRHA010000223.1, from coordinate 2,464 downwards.
GGGCCGAGCCACGCCGAAGAGGTTGCAAAACAGTTCGGCACCGAGGTTCTGGCAAAGCTGCCGTTTGACCGCGAGCTTTCTAAGCTCTGCGATTCGGGGCTTATAGAGCTGTACGAGACCCGCTCAATGGAAACCGCTGCCGACCGGCTGTTTGAATAAGGCTTTCAGCTTGCCCCGACCCCCAGGCGAAGCCCCGGCGCCCCCCTACGGGGGCGCCGCCCCGCGCGCGAGCGCGCGGGGGGCCGTTCCTGCGGAACGGCCGGGCTTCGCCCGGAGGGTGGGGCTGGCAGAAGGTAACGTAAAGCGCTCCCCTGCCGCACCCATGATAGAGGCAGAAGCCCGGATTCAACATACGTACCCCATCAGAAAGCGAAAATCAGCAGTCGGAATTTCAAGGCCGCCACAGGTGACAAATTAAAATACCGTGAATCCCGCGGACAGAATATACACTCCCATATGACCGCGGAAATAACAAAAGAAAAGGAGACAGAACAATGCAGGAAACCGAATACAGATACGACACACAGCTTCTCATCGAGGGGGAAAACCTCGACGAGGACGAGATAAACGACTACTTCACCGAAAACTTCAAGGGCGATTGCCTGCTGGCCGTAGGCGATGAGGACCTGATAAAGATCCACTTCCATACGAATGAGCCTTGGAAAGTTTTGGAGTATTGCAGCACTCTCGGCGAAATCTATGACATAGTTATAGAGGACATGGACCGACAGAGCCGCGGGCTTCACGGATAAAAATTTTGGGGAGAGTCGCCTGACCCTCCCCTATTTTTATGAATAAATTTTTAAGGAGATATTATGTACACAGTTGAATTTTTGCCGAAGGAAAAGTGGCAGGGTTATGCCCTGATCATGGATTACCAAACCGACGAATATTACGATATGTCAATAACAAAAAACGTAACCGGCTTTGCCATGAGCCTTATAAAGCACAGGGCAGACCCGCCTATCGCTCATACATCAGATGAATACGATTTCCCGGATTCGCTGTATCAGCCGCATTGGCAGAAGGCGGAAGCCTACGGGATCTCAGAAAATAACGAACTTATAGGCGCGATAGAAATTTGCCCTGAGGAATGGTCAAACCGACTGGCGGTAACGGAGCTTTGGGTCAAGGAGGGCCACAGAAAAATGGGCGTCGGCCGCGCCATGATGAACAAGGCTAAGGCGATTTGCCGCGAGCGGGATAACCGCGCGATAATCCTCGAAACTCAGTCCTGCAACGCGAATGCGATAGGTTTTTACCTCCACGAGGGGTTCGAGCTTATCGGGTTTGACTCCTGCTGCTACACCAACGCCGACATTGAGCGCCGCGAGGTGAGGCTCGACCTCGGGTGGTTCCCGGAGGAATGGAGGGGCAAGGGGAGAAGACGGAAAACAGAGGACAGAGGGCGGGAAACAGAAGCGCTCTACCATGGGCGGGAGTGACAGGGTGCGGCTGTACCGTCTTGATGAAAAGGTAGTCGCGGCAGGGCCGCTCATGCTATCCTAACAGAAGACAGAAAACCCTCTTTTTGGGGGTGGGAGTGACAGAGTGAGGCTACACTGTCTTGATGGAATGGTATTCGCGGAGCGAAGGCTATACGAGTAGATGACAGAAAACAGAGGTCAGAAAGCAGAAGCGCTCTACCATGGGCGTGTGTGACAAGGTGCGGCTGCACCGTCTTGATGAAAAGGTAGTCGCGGAGCGAAGGCTATACGAGTAGAAGACAGAAAACAGAGGCCAGAAAGCAGAAGCGCTCTACCATAGGTGGGAGTGACAAGGTGAGGGCTGCCCACAATTGATGGAAAGATAGTCGCTTCGCTCAAATTGTTTCAAGTTGTGCAAAAACCTATATAAAATTCCCGCCCGCGCGCCTCCCAATTGGTGAAAGGTATTCGCTTCGCTCATGCTATTTTAAATGATCCGGTAGATTGTGCGCCTTGGATAATAACGCAATTCAAAGTGCATCCACTCACTATAAAAAGGTATTCGCAAATTTCCTTGCGGAAATTTTCTCATGCTATTTGAATCACCCCACCCCCTGACCCCCTCCCCTCGAGGGGAGGGGGTGTTGCAAAACTGTAAGTTTCTGCGTAGCCCGGGCGGGGGTGGGGTGCAGTCAGATGACAGAAGTCAGATTTCAGAAAACAGAAGCGCGCCGACAGGGATGGGAGTGACAGAGTGCGGCGCCTGATTAGAGGGTAGAAGATAGATGAATAGATAATAGAACGCTCTATCAAAGCTTGCGGATAATCGAAGGGCGCGCGGGCGGACGATACTCTTTGCCGCTGCGGCCGGGGCTTCAGCGCATAACTCAAGTGCCTGCTATCCGCTACCCCGCTCCTACCTTCATCTGTTTTCTGATTTCTGACTTCTGACCTCTGGCAGGGCGAAGCCCCGGCGGCCGGAGGCCGCCGCAGCGCGCCTGCGGCGCGCTGGCCCCGCGCTCCGCGCGGGGCGGGCT
>CANRHA010000222.1 GCA_947630315.1 uncultured Clostridia bacterium | reverse complement strand
CTATGCAGTTCTGGGCGGTGGCGTAGGTGTTGAGCCTGAGCTTTGTAAATACCCGCTTTACCTCCGAGGAGGATTCGGGCAGGGTAAATTCATACGGCTTTTCGCGGGTTATCGGCAGGGTGTCTATCCACATAAGCCCGTCGTCCTCCATTATTTCGGAGAGGCGGAGCAAGACCGCGTTCTGTTCCTCTCTTGAATCGGGGAAGAAGGTAGAGTTCACTATTACGTTATAGGACACCCGGTTTTCGACCATCGGTCTGCCGGCCGAGTCGACTATCTGACCGCGGGCGGCCGAGATGCTCTGTACCGCGGTTTTTGTCGATTTTGACATTTCGAGGTACATCGCGCCGTCAACTACCTGTATCTTCATAAGCGTTGAGCCGGCGAATATTACCGCAAGACATAAGATGACCGCGGCGGCGGAAAGTCTTGCTATTTCGGCAAAGCGTTTCATGCGCTCTCCTTTCTTTTATTATACGCGTTCGATGTTGCCGTCCTGCTCTTCAAGGTCTAACTTTCGGGGCATTCCGCAGAGCCTTTCGGCGAGATATACGGCGGCGAATACCGCCAAAGACCAGCCGAGAGTTTTGAGCGCCGAGGGTATAAGGCGGTGCCTGAGCACGAGCTGATAGCCCTCGTAGCCCCATATCTTATAGTAAAAATAGTAGTCGATGTAAAGGTAGATCCCGCCTATAAGGCAGAACACCCAGAGGAAGTTGATTATGTTCCGGCGCAGAAGCGAGCCGAAGAGGGCCGCGGTTCCGGCACAGCACAGGCAGAGCCAGAGGGCGGTGAATCCGGGGAGTTTGCCGAGGGCGACGTCGAGCAAAAGTCCGCATACCGAGCCGAACACCGCCGAGGGTATCTCATGTTCATAAAACGACACGCCCACGGCGAGGGGCATTAGCAAAAGAGCTTGCGATTTTCCGCTGCCCGAGGTGAGGGAGGTATACATAAATACCGTTAAAACCGCGAAAATAAGCCATTTTACGGCTGTCCGTATTCCCGGGCCGATGAGCGGGGCGCCGGGGTCATTCTTCTTCATATCCCGACCCCTTTCCGTCAAAATCGGTGATGACAAATACGGTCTTAAGGCTGTACGGGTCTATCGCCGGGGTGATTATCCCGCTGCGCGAAAGGCCGTTTGAGGCTATAAAGGTCTCGCCGGCGGTTCCTATTACAAGCCCACGCGGAACAAGTCCGCTGTAGCCGGAGGTTATAATTATATCGCCGTCGGTCATTTCGCAGTCGAGGGGGATATACACCATTCTTACAGAGCCGTCGAGCGCAAGCTCATAGCTTCCCTCGGTGACGCCGGTCTCGCCGGTCCTTACGCAGTATACTCCGAGGGAGATGTCGTTAGAGAGCAGGGTAGTCACCTTTGAGTAGGTGTACTCAACTTCGGTGACGTAGCCCACAAAGCCGTTAGCGGTCACGACCGGGTCGTAGTATTCTATGCCGTCCTTTTCGCCCTTGTCTATAAAGAAGGAGCCGTAGACGTCGTTTGCGGTACGGCCTATTACGGTGCAGGGCTCCGAAAGCTCAATGCCGCTGCTCGACGAGGCGAGGTCGATCATTTCGCGCAGATGGTCGTTTTCCTGCATCACCTGGGTGTAATCCGACATCTGCGCCAAAAGCGCGGCTATCTGATCTTTAAGCCTGATGTTTTCCTCGTAGTAATCGCGGGCGTTGATCAGCATGTCGAGGGTCTCGGTTACGCGGTCGGAGATGTTGTTTGAAAACTTCTGGATAGGGCTGAAGACCCTGCCTATCGCGGAATTTATGGCGTTTGAGGAACTTACCGCCGCGTATATCATTATACCTATGAGAAAAGCCGCTATGCAGGCTATTACAAGAAATTTCTTTGAGCCGAAAAATTCTTTCAGACGGGATCCCTCCTTTCAGCCGAATTTTCAAAGGTTACTTTAAAGCGCCGTCACGCCCCGGCGGGCATAACGGCGCGGCGATTTTACGGGATCTGCTATAAATTATGAATTTTCACCGTTCAAGACGTCCTGAAGCTCCTCCATGTTGTCAAGAAGCTTGCCGGTGCCGTCTACAACGCAGTCGAGAGGGCGCTCGGCTATATGAACGGGAATGCCGGTCTCCTCGTTTATGAGCCTGTCGAGGCCGCGAAGCAAAGCGCCGCCGCCCGCAAGGGTTATTCCGGCGTCGATAATATCGGCGGAAAGCTCAGGCGGAGTTCTTTCAAGCGTTACCTTTATCGCCTCGATTATATGGCTTAAGGATTCGGAAAGCGCCTCGCGGATCTCCTCGGAGGTAACGGTTATGTTTTCAGGAAGGCCGGTAAGCAGGTTTCGGCCCTTTATTTCAAGCTCAGTGTCCTCGTCGGTGGGGTATGCCGAGCCGATGGAGATCTTAATATATTCGGCGGTGCGCTCGCCTATCAGCAGATTATATTTTTTCTTTATGAAGTTTATGATAGAGTTGTCAAACTCATCGCCCGCGACCCTGACCGAGCGGCTGGTTACGATTCCGCAGAGGGAAATTACGGCCACCTCGCTCGTTCCTCCGCCGATATCAACTATCATCGAGCCGGTAGGCGATTCTACCGGAAGCCCCGCGCCTATCGCTGCGGCCATAGGTTCTTCGATTATAGCGACCCTTTTGGCGCCGGCGCCCTCGGCGGCCTCTTTTACGGCGCGGCGCTCAACGGCGGTAACGCCCGAGGGTATGCAGATGATGACCCTCGCCTTTACAAACGGATTCCCGAGCGCTTTGCGGATAAATTCCTGAAGCATGGCGGTGGTCATATCGAAATCGGCGATAACGCCGTCTTTAAGAGGGCGAACCGCACGGATAGAACCCGGCGTGCGTCCGATGATGTTTTTTGCCTCCGTTCCGACGTATCTTACGACGTCGGTCTTGGTATCTACCGCGACGACAGACGGCTCGCGGAGGATTATGCCCTTTCCCTTTGCATATACAAGGGTGTTGGCGGTTCCGAGGTCGATGCCTATATCCTTTTTGAACATACTCATTTTATCAGTCCTTCTTGAAAGTATTTCGGTGTTAAGTATAACACATTTACACCGAAGTTACAAGAGGGTAGAGGAAAAAATTTGAGAGGATGGCCTAAGCGCAGCTTTCCAATAAAAATACAGGGAACATACATCCCCCGTATTATTCATTCTGATTTCTGACTTCTGTCTTCTGTCTTCTGACACAGTATGTACCCCCGGCGGGCGGGGGCGAGAGTTATTTCAAAGGCGAAAAAGTTTATTCAGTGGCGTACATTCCGTTCTGAGACATATACGCCCAGAGCTTTTCGCCGTGCTGCTGCTCCTCGGCCTGAATGTGGTTCAGGGCCTTTCGGGCGGCGGGGTCGGTAAATTCAAATACGCTGACGTCGTAGAGCGAAGACGCGTGCTTTTCGGAGGCGAGCATGTCGGTGCAGAGGAATTTGTCGATGTCGCGCGACA
>CANRHA010000221.1 GCA_947630315.1 uncultured Clostridia bacterium | reverse complement strand
GTGGCGAAAAACGCGGTGAGGGGAAAGGCTCCCTTTTGTTTCCATCATGTGCTGCTTGCCTCGTCCAACGAAAAGACGGCCCCGGAGGGCGTCTATGCAAATGGGGAAGAGGTCACAAAGGAAGAATTTTTCCCGTTCGGAGAACAGCTCTCGGATTACAGCGAGGTTTATTTTCTGTCGGATGAGATCTTCCGCAAGAGGGGCGCGGTCATTACGATGGCGTTTCAGCTCGCCTTTACAAAGGTTCCGGTCGATACGGAAGAGGCGGCCGGCATTTCCTATGAATGGATCATGAAGCGGAGCGACTTTCGGACGGACCGGGAATATGACATTACGGTGGAAGAGGTCGTCTGGGAATATTATAACGGGCGCGGGTGGACTTCTTTATTTGAAACGGACGGCTACCGGGATATTTTTTCCGTAAAAAACGGCGTGGCGGGACAGCGGTATGAGACGATGCGGTTTTACTGCCCGGCGGATATGCAGCCGATCCTGATCAATGCAAAGGAGGGCTGTTATATACGGGCGCGGGTGACAAAGGTGAACAATCTGTATAAGCAGCGCGGCCAGCATAATAAACAGAAGCAGTTTTTTCATTTGAACCACCTTGCAGAATATTTTAATTTATTATAGCATTAAGCGGAGAGGGTGTCAACTGCGCATAAAAAGAAGATGTGGCCGATAGGGCCACATCAAGAAGATAGATATTAGACGATAGATGTTAGAGTTTAAAGGTGTCACCATAGGTGACGAATTTAAGTGTAGGGGATAGTGTGGGCGGAACGGACATTCCCGCGTCCGCCCTGATCACATTATTTGCTGCATTTAATTTCTGACTTCTGTCTTCTGATTTGGCCCTCTCCCGGAAAAGAAGACCATTTTTAATACAAGCTCCGCCGCAGCAAGAATCCCCCATCGAAAAATGAGAAAATATCAACAAAATAGTGACAACCGTAAAAATCCGTGATATAATAAATCCGAAAAAACTTAAGGAGGCCTTTGCATGACTGAAAATCAAAAGCAGGAATATCTTCAAAAAATAGACAGTGTAATCGCTGCGGGAAAGTACAAAGACACATGGGAATCCCTCTCGCAGCACCCCGCGCCGAAATGGTTTGCAGATGGCAAATTCGGCATCTTCATTCACTGGGGCATTTACAGCGTGCCCGCCTTCGCCTCCGAATGGTACTCGCGGAACATGTACATTCAGGGTTCGGACGAGTTCAAACACCACGTTGAGACCTATGGCCCGCACAAAAATTTCGGCTATAAGGATTTTATCCCGATGTTCAAGGGCGAGCGCTTCAATGCCGAGGAATGGCTTTCGATTTTTGAAGACGCCGGCGCCAAATATGTCGTGCCGGTCGCCGAACATCACGACGGTTTTCAGATGTATAAGTCTGAGTTATCGCGCTGGAACGCCGCCGAAATGGGCCCCTGCCGAGATGTTTTGGGCGAGATATCCGAGGCGGCGAAGCGCCACGGGATAGTCAACTGCGCCTCGACTCACCGCATCGAGCATTGGTTCTTCATGGGCCACGGCCGCGAGTTTGAGAGCGACATATCCCCCGAAAATGACGCCTGGGATTTCTACGCCCCCGCGATGCCCGAGCCTGACGCCTTCGCCCTCGACAGTCAGCCCGCGCCGACCGCTGATTTTTTGGAGGATTGGCTGCTGCGAACCTGCGAAATAATCGACAAATACAAAATCCACCAGCTCTATTTTGATTGGTGGATCCTGCGGCCCGAAGCGAAGCCGTATCTCAGAAAAATCGCGGCGTACTACTACAACCGCGCCGAGGAGTGGGGCGAGGAGGTCATGATCGCTTATAAGCATGACGCGTTCGCATTCGGCACGGCGGTCGTCGACATGGAGCGCGGCAAGTTAGCCGATATCAAGCCGTTCCCGTGGCAGACCGACACCGCAATAGGAAAGTGGTCGTGGGGATACACAACGACTAATCAGTTTAAAGATTCGCGCGACATTATCCGCGATTTGGTGGATATCGTCTCGAAAAACGGCTGTCTGCTTCTGAACATCGGTCCGAAGCCGGACGGCACCATAACCGATGAGGAAAAAAGCGTGCTTTCGGACATCGGCAAATGGCTTAAAATCAACGGCGAGGCGATCTACGGAACGCACGTCTGGCGCACCGCCGCCGAGGGGCCGACAAAGATGCGCGAGGGAATGTTCACCGACAACGACGGCTACGATTACACGCCGGAGGACTTTAGGTTCACCGCAAATGGTGGAAATATTTATGCAACATGCTTAAACTATCCTGAGGACGGCAAGGTAACGGTGAAATCGCTGCACAGCGGCTCGCCGCACGCAATCATCAAGAGCGTGGAGCTTCTGGGAAGCGACAGACCGGTGAAGTGGACAAGAGACGGCGACGGCCTGCACATCGAGGCGGAACCGATGCAGACGAGGAATCCGGTGGTGTTCAGGGTCAGAGCGGACTGACGCGGAAAGTTGGCGAAGGAAATAATGAAATTAGATCTTGAAAAAATCCCGTTTTCTCGCTGCGGTTCGTACATGGCGCTCGCCTCGCTCCCGGCGAACTGGCAGGGTCACGGCAACGCACCGGGGCTGTATTTAAAGACGGTCAGCGGCTCGGCGAACAGCCCTTTGGTTGCAAGGATAGATTTGCCAAATATTGATTTTTTATCAGATTCAGATGGCGGCTCGCTGTCGCTTTCTGCGGAAAATACAGCCTATGAGTTCTGCTATCCCGACCCGCAGACGCTTCTTATGCGCGGCCTTGCTGGGTCAAGCGCAATGCTCGACTTCATGACCGAAAACGGCCCGTATGATTACATCTACGAGCGCAAAATTGACGGAAAATCATGTTATGTGGCGAACTGCTACAAGAACAACACAAGCTTTGTGATATTGGCGCAGTACGGCGAAATTTCGCTCGAACAGCGATGGCGGGAGCAGTCGTCGGAGTTTTCAAGGCTGAAAATCTCGGACGAACGCGGCTTTTTGCTCATTATAAAAGAGGTTCCGACCGAGTGGAACGGAACCGTCTGCGAATATGATTTTGATGAATGCCGCGAAGCAGTAGCTAAGGAGTTTAACGAATTTTTGTCAGGTTATCCTGCAATACCCGGATATGATGATTTATCAATTTTAGGCGCATACATAAACTGGTCGGCGTATGTAAACCCTCGCGGATTTTTGAAGCGCCCTGCCATGCTGATGTCAAAAAATCACATGACGAATGTCTGGAGCTGGGATCACTGTTTCAACGCGCTTGCACTCAGCTGCAAAAATCCCGCGGCGGCGTGGGAGCAGTATATGTTAATCCTCGACTTTCAGGACGAGAGCGGCCGCCTGCCGGACAGCGCGAACGATTCAAAGATTATTTGGAACTACGTCAAGCCGCCGATTCACGGTTGGGCGCTGATGAAAATACTCGAAAACGGTATGCAGCCGG
>CANRHA010000220.1 GCA_947630315.1 uncultured Clostridia bacterium | reverse complement strand
TGAGTTCAATATTCAGGACAAGTGGATCTACCCGATGAGCGGCGTAGTCTTTGCGATAAATACAATGAGAAAGGAATAAAATACGGGCCCCTACCGCGAGGGTGGGGGCCCCAATTTTTACCGTATATAAACCCTTGTTTCGTAGGCGGAGTTCGGGATGGTCGCCTCGGAGTAGTTGTACACGATGTTCAGATCATATTCGCCGGCGTCGAGGCGGGTCGAAAGGCTTACCTCGCATGTTCCGCCGAAGTTGTCTTCATAGTAGACCTCGTCGCCGAGCTTTATCTGTATAAATACATAGGCGTTGGGGTCCTCGGGTCTTGATGTTATCTTTATCCGGTATATGGCCGAGGTGTCGACCGTGAACTGACAGGTGGAACCGAATGTCATCTCGCCGGTCCATGCGCCGGAATTTGTAACGTCAAGGACCTCGTTGCCGAAATCTATCCCGCCCGAATCAAACAGCGCCGACACCGACTGCTGTACCTCGGGGCTTAATGCCGCAGACATCAGAAAACAGAAGCACCATATCGCGATAACTATTATAAGCGCCCGAATGAATGATCGCTTGCTCGCCGAAAGCTCCTCGGGCGATCTCGGAGGCTCACCCTTTTCGCCGAGTATCTGCATGACCTTGCTCTTTCTTAAAAGAACCAAAACCACTATCAGATAAGGCAGCGAAGTCGTAATGGCGGTCAGAGGGGTGTAGGTGCTGACCGTTTCGGCGATAGACCCGCCGAACAATCCCGCCGTAAACAGCCCGCAGAAATCGAGAAACGCGTGGATCACTATAGTCACCCAGATGTTGCGGCAGCGGTAGTATATGGCCGTAAAGGCTATGCCCATGACTATCGCCCCGCAGACCTGTACCATGACTCCGCCCGCGCCGTCAAGCCCGGTCGCGCGGATATTTAAGATGTGCATCATTCCGAATATCGTTCCCGAGTACAGCGCCGCCGTCCTCACGCCGTAAATATCGTGGGCGTGTTTATCCCAGAACAGGTTTGAGATTATCCCTCTGTAAAACGCCTCCTCGGCAAGACCGATAAGGAACATCGTCACTATAAATACCGCTATGCGCCAGCCCGGCTCGACCGGCGGAAGCTCGTCAAAACCGAGCTGCGTAGGGTCGATAAGCAGGATCGCGGAGGTCAGAAGCAGGGAGATCAGCGGCATTATTATCGTGTACGCCCCGCAGGCTAAGCCCCGGCCGAAGTGATCGGTTTCGTTCCAGATGAACCCGTAGCCGAATATAAGGACCAGCAGCACGCCGAAAAGCGCTACAACGCTCTCGGCGGCCCCCTGAACCACAAAGCTGCCGTTCGTAAGGAAAAACAGCGGCGCGTATGCGATGATCAGGGTGGCTATATCGGCGGAGATGAAGAAAAGTATCACCGTTATGACCGACCAGATCACAGGGTGTTTGGATACGGTTTTGCGCATTCAGCCAACCTCCTTTTTAGGTTTTTTCACGCCGCTTAAAGCGCGGCCATCGACTGCTCGATCTTCAAGAGCTTTTCCTGAGCGAGTTTAAGCTTTGCCTTTTCGCCCTCGACGACGTTTGCGGGGGCCTTGGCCAGGAACCCTGCGTTTGAAAGCTTTGCGTTTATGACCGCTATATCCTTTTCGGCGGCGGCCTTTTCCTTTGAGAGCCTTGCAAGCTCTTTGTCCTTGTCGATTATCTCCGAAAGCGGGATAAACAGCCTTGCCGAGCCGGTGACTATCGTTACCGCGTCGGCGGGCTCGCATTTTTCGGATATAACTACCTCCGAGGCCGAGGCGAGCCGCTCAAAGAACATAACTCCCTTTTCGTAGACCTCTTTTTCGGCGGTCTCTATAAACAGCTCCGCTTTTTTGGATGGCGGAACGTTCATCTCGGCGCGGCGGTTGCGTATGGCCTTTATCGCCTCGATTATCTTTTCAAAGTCGTTCTCGTCGCCGGGGTAGCTGAGTTCAGGGTCGTATACCGGGAAATCGCTCAGCATAAGGGGTTCGCCGGTGCCGTCGAGCGCCTGCCAGATCTCCTCGGTTATAAACGGCATGAAGGGGTGCAAAAGCTTCAGTATGCGCGCCATAGCCCATACAAGTATCTTCTGAGCGCTTTCGGCGGTCTCTCCGCCGGCGTTTATCCTCGGCTTTGTAAGCTCGATGTACCAGTCGCAGTACACATCCCAGATAAAATCGTAGACCTTCTGAGCGGCGACGCCTATCTCGAACTTGTCAAGGTTTTCGCCGACCTCCTTTGCAAGGGTGTTGATCTTTGAAACGAGCCATCTGTCTTCAAGGGCGAGATTTTCGGGGATCTTTTCGGGTATTCCGAAGCCGTCCGGCAGGTTCATCATTATAAAGCGCGCGGCGTTCCAGAGCTTGTTGGCGAAGTTGCGGCACGCCTTTACCTTTTCGTCCGAATATCTCATGTCGTTTCCGGGCGATGTTCCCGACGCGACCATGAACCTTAAAGCGTCGGCGCCGTATTTGTCTATTACCTCGAGCGGGTCGATGCCGTTTCCGAGGGATTTTGACATCTTAACGCCGTTGGGGTCGCGTATAAGGCCATGAATTAGTACAGTCTCGAACGGCCTCTCGTGCATGTGCTCCATTCCGGCTACAATCATTCTTGAGACCCAGAAGGTTATTATATCCCAGCCGGTCACGAGGGTAGATGTGGGGTAGAAGTATTCAAGCTCGGGGGTCTTATCGGGCCAGCCGAGGGTCGAAAACGGCCACAGCGCCGAGCTGAACCATGTGTCGAGGGTGTCGGGATCCTGCCTCATAGGCTTATGGCACTTAGGGCAGACGGCGGCGTCTTCTTTTGTAACTACCGTTTCGCCGCAGTCGTCGCAGTAGAACGCGGGTATCCTATGGCCCCACCAAAGCTGACGCGAAACGCACCAGTCGCGGATATCCTCCATCCAGTTGAAGTAGTTCTTTTCAAAGCGCTCGGGAACAAACTTTATCGAGCCGTTTCTTACAGCCTCGATGGCGGGCTTTGCAAGGTCGGCCATCTTTACGAACCACTGAAGGGAAACCCTCGGCTCTATAGTTGTTCCGCAGCGGTAGCAGGTGCCTACGTTGTGAGAGTAATCTTCGATCCTCACAAGGAAGCCGCCCTTTTCAAGGTCTTCAACTATCGCCTTTCTCGCCTCAAAGCGATCCATTCCGGCGTACTTGGGGTAATCCTCGGTTATCTTTGCGTCGTCGGTCATAACGTTTATGACCGGCAGGTCATGCCTCAGACCGACTTCAAAGTCGTTCGGGTCGTGGGCGGGGGTGATCTTTACAACGCCGGTTCCAAATTCCATATCGACATAGCTGTCGGCTACAACGGGTATCTCGCGGCCTACAAGCGGCAGGGTCACGGTTTTTCCGACATACTTTTTATAGCGCTCGTCTTTGGGGTTTACGGCTATGGCGGTATCGCCCAAAAGCGTTTCGGGGCGGGTCGT
>CANRHA010000219.1 GCA_947630315.1 uncultured Clostridia bacterium | reverse complement strand
GGCGATAGACGTGACCAAGACAGAGCCGCCTACGGTTCCTTACGGCGACGTCGGAAATATTCTTACCTACGGCAATTCCGAGGTGCGAATGCTCGCCGAGTGCCCTCTGTTTACCGCTGAGGCGCTTAAGCTTGACGGCGAATTTACCGTCGACAGCGACGGATTCGTTTCGGCTGTAGTTTTAAGCGGAAGCGCGGATATAACATGGAACGGCGGAAAGCTCAGCGCTGTAAAAGGGCAGAGCGTGTTCATTCCCGCAGGGGTAAAAACCGTTCTTTCAGGCAGGGGAGAGCTGCTTTTGAGCCGGGTGTAAAAAATTTTCACAAAACTATTGATTTTTGTTTTTTCATGTGTTATAATACATATCACTGTCCTTGAGGGGCGGCGCTACGGTGGATATAGCGTAGTTGGTTAACGCGTCAGATTGTGGTTCTGAAGACCGTCGGTTCGAGTCCGACTATCCACCCCACAAAATTACGGCTAAGCCCGTAGAACAGTAAAAGCAGACTCATGCGGTCTGCTTTTTTGTATATATTTTGTTTGATCTCACCCGAACAGGCCCTTGCGGCGCTTTATCTGTCTTATGTCCTCGCCGATGAACCTTACGGTGTAGAACATTCCGGTCAGCCGCGAAATTATTCGGTCGTCGTACTTGTCCGAAAGCTCCTCGAGCGAAAGGTTCGAGCTTACAACGGTAGGCTTGCCGCTGTTGAGCCGCGAGTTTATTATATTATAGATAGCCGAAGCGTTGAATGACGAACCAAATTCGCTGCCGAGGTCGTCAAGTATCACAAGATCAGAATTTAAAAGCGTCTGCAAGGTGTCGCCCTCGGACCTGCCGAAGTGTTCGTTCTCTATCTGCCTAAGGTAGTTCTGGATAGAGTCAAACGCAACGCTGAAGCCGTTTTTAAGTAGTTCTTTGGCTATGCATGACGACAAAAAGGTTTTGCCGAGGCCGGTTCCGCCGAACATAAACAGACCCGGCGAGTTCATAGAGAAGTTTTTTGCGTAGTCGATGCAGAATTTCAGGTTTTCCGCCATCATTTCCCGGGCGTTTATTTTTTTTCCGCGGTATTCATAGACCTCGGGGTAGTAGGTAATATCGAAATCGGAAAAATCCGCAAGCTTTATTTTGCACTGTTCGTTGAGTTTTTGCACGGCGTAGCGGTCAAGAAGCTCGGTAAGGCATTCGCACCTGTTTCCACCCCTTACGCCGGTGTCGCAGCATAGCGGGCAGGCGTATTTTACGATCATGTAATCCTCGGGCAGCGAAAGCGCGCGCAGCATATCCCTGAGAAGCTGCTGCTGGCTTAGGTTTTCGTCGCGTATTCTTTCGATCGCCTTTCTCACGTCCTGATTTTTGGAAAAAATAACCTCGGCGAGTCTGTCTTTGGTTGAAAGTATCGCGGAATAAACGCTGTAGACCTCGGGATATTTTTCCTTTATCTCCGCAACATGCATATCGTGAAGCGCCACAGCGGCGTTTCTGCGCCTTTCAAGTTCGCCGTACGCAAGGTTTATAACTTCGGTCGAGTAGTTCATTTTTCCTCCTTTTTAGCTCCGAGCGTGAACAGATCAAATTCGTCAAGGTCAAAGCTGTGCTCCTTGTCCTGCTTCTGGGGCTTTATATCCGTCTCGGCGGCCTCGGGCGTGAAAATTCCCTTGTCCTGCCATGATTTCAGAATTTTATCTATGTACGGAAACGACAGCTTGTTCGTGGCGTCGGCGCACCTTTCCCGCGCCAAAGATATCATCTCCGCAGAAAATCCCATTTCTTTCCATGACGATATGTACTGCGACTGCCTCGGCGTGAGTTTTATATCAAGCCCGAAGTCGCGCTTTATTTCGGATTCAAAGCTGTGCTGTTCCGTCAGCCTTTCAAATTCGGTCTCTATCGAGTGAAAATCGGACGCGCCCTTTTCATAAAGGCTCTTTGCAACGCTTTCATAATATCTCACCGAGGTTTTCCCAAGCCCCGCGCAGTACCCGAGGATAAGAACGATAGATTCCTCGGTAAAGCCGTAGTAATCCCTTAAGTTGATGAGCGCCTCGTGGTCGGCGTGTTTTAAAAGCCTGCCGAGGGTCGATTCCGCCTCCTGGAAAAGTTCCTTAAGCCCCGCGTCGGCCGAGAGCATGTCCGCGATATCTCCGGGGCGGTATACAGTTCTTGACGCAATTACCGGCCTTATCTGCTCGGCGGCAGGGGAGGGGTTCGCCGTTAAGGCTTCGCCGTCTGTAGATATCACCCCGAGGCTTTTCCAGAACGATACCGCCTCGTCGAATGCGTCCTCTGTAACGCCGGTTGCCGATATTATACTCTGCCTGTCAGGTTCCGATTCGGAGGCGAGCATATAGAGGATAACTTTCAGCGCCGGGCCGTCGGCAAGCTTAAGCCAGCTGTCAACAATGGCGCAGGGCACCGAGAAGAACCTTTTCCAGCCGGACGAATTGAGTTCAAGCTTCGTGGGTAACACCTCCCGAGAGTAACTGCTTAGATTATAACACATCATAGAAGATTTTTCAACATTTTATTTTATCTTCGCCGATAAATCATTTTATCAAGATTTAGAAAAATAAGTATTGAATTTTTCAACAAGTTGTGGTATACTAATATCGATTTTAATTTATGAAGGAGTTTTTTAAGATGAACGTAATTGAAATCACCCGCCAGCTCGGCAAAGCGATCCAGCAGGACAAGAGATACCTCGATTATATTGCCGCAAGGCAGAAAAACGACGCCGACGAGGAGCTTCAGAAGCTCATAGGCGAGTTCAATATGGGCAGAATGCAGCTCAACCGCGAGATGTCTAAAAGCGATAAAGACCAGGACAAGATCTCGGAGCTCAACCTTAAGATAAGAGACCTCTACGCAAAGATAATGTCAAACGAGAACATGGCGCAGTTCAACGACGCAAAGCAGGACTTTGACGACCTTATGATAGAGATAAACGGCATTTTGCAGCTTTGCGCTAACGGCGAAGATCCCGACACCTGCGAGCCGCAGAAGTGCACCGGAAGCTGCTCCACCTGCGGCGGCTGCCACTGATAAGACATAATTTTTCATAAGATAGAGAGGTGAGCGCTTTGGCGCTGTTGCTTAAAGACGTTGATTTTTCACGCGTGTCTTCGGGTATGCGTCAGTATCTTGATTTCAAGCTTGAGCATATGGACAAGATCGTATTTTTCAGGCTCGGAGACTTTTACGAGATGTTCTTTGACGACGCCATAACCGCCTCACAGGTGCTCGACCTCGCTCTTACTGGAAAGGACTGCGGACTTGACGAGCGCGCGCCCATGTGCGGCGTGCCCTTTCACGCCTGCGATTTCTACATAAAAAAGCTGATAGAAAACGGCTATAACGTTGTTATCTGCGAGCAGATGGAAGACCCCGCGCAGGCAAAGGGGATAGTAAAGCGCGACGTTGTAAAGATCGTCACCCCCGGGACCCTCACCGAC
>CANRHA010000218.1 GCA_947630315.1 uncultured Clostridia bacterium | reverse complement strand
GAGGCCCGATCGAAATCGACCACTGGTGCAACGACAGCTGCAAGGGTCTTGTAAAGCCTCTTGAAAACGGCGATTACGCGATTTTGCTTGTAAACTTTGCCGATGGCGACAACCCCGCGCAGTTCAGCTTCAACTTCTGGGATATGGGCCTGCCCTACGCCTCGGGCTACGCGCTTGAATTTTACGATGTGTGGAACCATAAGACGGTGGGGACCTTCCGCGAAAGGTATTGCACCGACCTCAAGCCGCACTGCTGTGAAATGTTCCGCGTAAAGCTCGTTAAGGTCTGATGTCCGATTCGGATCTCTGCCGCCAATGCGGCGCCAAGCTCGGCCAGGACGACAAAGCGATCTACAGAAAAATGGTTCTCAGGACCGCCGACAGCTTTTTGTGCATCGACTGCCTTGCGGAATACTTCGGCGTCTCCCGCGAGGCGATCGAGGCAAAGATACGGTACTTCCGCGAGAGCGGCAACTGTGCGCTTTTCAGATAGGTATTAGGTGTTAGAAAGCCCTGTCCAGAGCTTGCGAAATATCGGGCTGGGGCGCTCCCCTCATATTCTTCCCCGCCCTCATCACCCCATCAACTAACTACTAACAACTATTCTCTAACTACTATCCGCCCCTTCCCCTCAATGGGAGGGGCTTTTCCATGCCCCGCCCTTCTTCCCTCTTTTTTACCTACATTTCACCGAACCGTCACAATAGATTGTTGAAAAACCCTCCCGCGTATGCTATAATATACAATTAAGAATCGAATAAATTGGTATATTTCAACAACCGGAGGAGAATATGCTTAAACTTGATAATATCGTAAAGGATTACGACGCCGGCGGCGAGAAGGTCCGCGCGCTCAAAGGCGTGTCCATCGAATTTAGAAAAAGTGAATTTGTGGCGATATTAGGCCAGTCGGGCTGCGGAAAGACCACCCTTTTAAACATAATCGGCGGACTCGATCAGTACACCTCGGGCGACCTTTCGATCAACGGAAAATCGACCAAGAAGTTCCGCGATTCTGATTGGGATACCTACCGCAACCATTCCGTAGGCTTTGTCTTTCAAAGCTACAACCTCATTCCCCATCAGACTGTGCTTTCAAACGTCGAGCTTGCGCTGACGCTCTCGGGCGTAGGAAAGGCCGAGAGGCGCAGACGCGCCAAGGAGGCGCTTGAAAAGGTCGGCCTCGGCGATCAGCTGAAGAAAAAGCCGAACCAGATGTCCGGCGGCCAGATGCAGCGCGTAGCGATAGCGAGGGCGCTTGTAAACGATCCCGAAATACTGCTTGCCGACGAGCCCACCGGCGCGCTCGACTCCCAGACCAGCGTTCAGATCATGGAGATCCTTAAGGAGATCTCTAAGGATAAGCTTATAATCATGGTCACTCACAACCCCGACCTTGCCGAGCAGTACGCTTCAAGGACGGTAAAGCTTCTTGACGGCGAGATCATAAGCGACTCCGACCCGTTTGACGGCGAAAAGGACCAGCTCAACGAGGTAAGAAGCGTAAAGAAAGGCAAGAAGACCTCTATGTCCTTCTTTACTGCGCTTTCCCTGTCGCTTAATAACCTCATGACAAAAAAAGCCCGCACCATTCTTACGAGCTTTGCGGGTTCGATAGGAATTATAGGAATTGCGCTCATACTTTCGGTATCTACCGGCGTTCAGAACTATATCGACCGCGTTCAGGAGGACACTCTTTCGAGCTATCCTATAACGATAAACGCCCAGGAGGTCGACATGACGCAGCTCATGCAGAATCTTCGGGATACCGCGAACGGCGAGATCGAGAACGGCCACGACCTCGACGCGGTTTACGAGTCGAAGATAATGTACGAGATGATGAACTCTCTCAACTCTATGGAGACCCAGAAGAACAACCTTGTAAAGTTCAAGGATCACATTGAAAACAGCGACGACATAAGCGCCTACTCGTCGGCGATAAGCTACTCGTACGGCGGCGACATGAACGTTTACACCACCGACCCCGATGGGAAAATAGTGGAATCGGACATACTCGAGCTTATGAGCGGCGTTTATTCTGCCATGGGATTTTCGACCACCAGCTCCACCCTTTCAAACTTCGTTCAGGTAAACGCCTGGCAGGAGATGCTTGAAGGAATGGACGGCGAGCCGGTAAACGACCTCTTAAAAGAGCAGTACGACGTTGTGGCGGGGCGCTGGCCCGAGAACTACGACGAGATAGTTGTAGTTATAAGCAGCCGCAACGAGATCAGCGACATGATGCTCTACGCCCTCGGCCTCAAATCCCTTGAAGATATTCAGGACGCGATGACCGCGGCGATGAATCAGGAGCAGGTAGACACCTCCGAGTTCGGCACATGGAGCTACGACGACATCATGAACCTCGATTTCAGGGTGATATTAAACTGCGACAAGTACCAGAAATCGGGCGGAACATATATCGACGTGAGCGAGACGGAGACCGGCCTTAAATATCTCTATGATTCCGACAACGCCATTCGCCTTAAGGTCGTAGGCGTTATAAGGCCGAGCGCAAACGCGGTCTCGTCCTTCCTCACCGGAGCCGTTGGCTACACCGCCGCCCTCACCGACGAGATAATATCAAGGACCGATTCGAGCGAAATAGTAAAGGCCCAGCTCGCCGATCCCGAGACAGACGTTATAAACGGCTTAAAGTTCAAGGTCGACGGCGAGGAGCCTACTGATGAAGAAATAAAGGCCGCGGTAGATGAATGGATAGCCGCTCTGAGCGTGACCGAAAAGGCTTCGCTTTACACCGAGCTTGCCTCTATTCCTTCAGATGAATATATTCAGAACGCGGCGGGGCAGTACCGCGCCGCCCTTGACGACGCGGCGATAGACAACATGCTGATGCAGGCGTTTGTCTCACAGACTCAGATGGACGAAGCCTCGGTCCTCTCGTACATTCAGAACATGGACGCGGAAACCAAGGAGGGCTACCTGAATCAGGTTCTTTCGGCGTCGATCACCCAGCAGTACGCCGAGGAAATACAGAACCAGATGGCGGCGCTTCCCACCGAGCAGATAGCGGCAATGTTCGACGCATCGGAGATAACCCCCGAACAGTACGCGCTGATATTCGAGACCCATCTGCCCTCGACCCGTTCGGAATCGACCTATGAAGAAAACCTTGCGCTTTTAGGCCAGGTCGACCCCGATTCGCCCTCGGCGATATACATTTACGCTTCCACCTTTGAAAACAAGGACGTTATAGCCGACGCGATCGCCGCCTACAATGAGGCGGGCGACGAGGCCGACCAGATCGTTTACACCGATTATGTCGCCCTTCTGATGTCCTCGGTGACAACAATAATCAGCGCGATATCTTATGTTCTGATAGCCTTTGTGGCCATATCGCTGATAGTCAGCTCGATAATGATCGGAATAATCACATACATTTCCGTTCTTGAAAGAACCAAGGAGATAGGCATTCTGCGCTCGGTCGGCGCTTCTA
>CANRHA010000217.1 GCA_947630315.1 uncultured Clostridia bacterium | reverse complement strand
GGCATAGCAAAGCTCGGTGTGCACATGCTCCTCAACTTCGCAGATGAGCTCACCGAGCCGGTTATAACATGCCTCTGAGTGAATGTGCTCGGGCATACCGCAATATGTGATTTCAGCGTCGGCAACATAGCTGTCGCCGACTGTTTCGGAACTTTCGGGCGCAAAGTCGTCTGACGGCGCCGCGGTTTCGGCGTCATCGGTCTCCGGCTGCACCGAGGGTTCGGTTAGATCCGGCTCGGTTGCGTCGGGTTCGGTGGTTTCAGGCTCGGAAGCCGAAGATGTGACCTCGGGGGTCTCGGCCGCCTCGGAAGTTACGCTTTCAGTGTACCCCCCCCCCGCGAAATTATCGGGGTCGGGCGCAGTTGTAACCGCAGCGCACAGCGGTTCCGCGAACATTGAAACCGTCATCACCACAGCGGACAAAGCTGCAAAAATCCTTTTTGCCGTTTTCATTGCCATCTCTCCTTATGTAAGCAAATATTATTAGCAATATTATACTGATTTTATGTGGTGAAATCAAGAGGGCGTTCCGCGTTTTCGACACATGTCGGCGGAATTTCGGTAAAACAAATAATTTAAAAGGAAGATTTTCAGCAATCTGCCGAGAAGGAGTTTACTTAATTTTCCTAATAGTATGGCGGGAGGTATAAGTAAAGACCGGGGAGGGAGCCCTGTCTTTTTTACCCTTTATAATTCCATATCTCGCTTTATTTTCTGACTGCTATGTACAGCCAACCAGCCCCCGCCTCAGAACATCGATCTGAGGGTTACATCGTTATCCAGATCAACGTTTCCGTAATCGCCGACAGTTTGCAGATACGGCATTTCAAGCGCGGTGTTTGCAAACGCGCGCTCTTCAATATAACTCACGCTTTTCGGGATCGTGAGGCTTGTGAGAGAGCTGCAATTTGAAAACGCCGAATCCATTATTCTTGAGACCGCCTGCGAAAGCCGCACGTTTCTGAGAGACGTGCAGTCTGAAAAAGCGCACGAATCTATCACCATCATGTTGAAATCGCCGTCGTTCTCCTTTACGGTCACGCTTTGCAGATTCGCGCAGCCGCCGAAAGCGTAGTTTCCGATGACCGACACCCCGCCAGGGATAACCACGTTCACCAGATTCGGACATTTTGCAAACGCGTTCGATTCTATTACCCTCACCGAATCGGGGATCACGAGGTTCACTATCCGGGAATTTTCGCAAAATTGCATTGAATTTATTACCGTCGTGCCCTCGGGGATCTCCGGCAATGAAGCGGGCGCGTCCGCTTTTTTAGAACTGTTTAAAATATCGGCCATGTCTGAGAGTATCATCTTAGCGCCCGCGTTGCCCTGATCTGCCGCCGCTTGCACCAGCTCCCGCCCTTTTTCAAGATCCTGTTCGACGCCTATCCCTTTGATATAAAACAGCCCGAGATTGCTCTGCGCCTGCGCATGGCCCTGATCGGCGGCTTTTTTAAACAAATCTATCGCTTTTGAAAGGTCCTGCCGAACGCCGACGCCGCGAACGTATAGGTATGCGAGAGTAAATTGCGCGGGCGCGCAGCCCAAATCGGCGGCCTTTTCAAAACATTCTACCGCCTCGGACAAGTTTTTCTCCGCAGCATATTTCCGGCCGAGTTCGTACTGCTCCTTGGCGATTTGCTCGCTATCCTGCGTATCCTCAGACGCCGTATTTTCGTCATTTTCAGTGGGGGCTGTTTTCGGCAGTTTCAGGAACCGTCTCGGGCTGTTCCTCTGTTATTTCATCTTTTTCCGCGGGGCCGTCGGGAGCGCGATCCTTGCCAATTAGTTTTTTAAGAAAATCAAATAGCGCCATCAGTGTACATCTCCTTGTGCTTATTGATTGATTTTATTATATCATGATAATAATGGCGCAGTCAAGCGATCCGAGTCCAGAGATCAGAGGTCAGAAGTCAGAAAACAGAAATCATAAATCAGAATTTAGAAGAAAAAACGATATCATATTATACCCCGCGTGGGCGGCTATGCAACAGATGACCGAACCGGTCCGCAAATACAAAAGGCCGAGCAGGATACCGCAAATAAACGCCGAAAGAGTCTGGACCATGTTAAAATGAAGCAGCGCAAAGAGCGCCGACGATATAAGCAGCGCGACCGCCCTCCCGCAGTTTACGGACAGTCCGCCGAGCAAAAATCCGCGCATCAGTATTTCCTCCATGACCGGCGCAAGGACGCACACCTGAATAAAACTCAGCGCCGGCGCCTCACGCAAATGCGCAAGCGTTTCCCGATAACCGTCCTCGCTGCCCGGGAGCATTCCCTCAAAAATCGGGTCCAAAAATTTATCAAGAAGAAAATACATGGCCGCCGCGCAGGCAGCCGCCAGCAAAATCCCCTCAACAGATACTTTTAAGCCTATTTTAAAATCAAATTTTATCTTCAGTAGATACAAAAACCCGCCCATGCAAAGAGCCGTCGAAATTACGTTCAAAAGCTTAGCATGGGTGGGCGCTGTTTTTCGCCATACGGCGACGTCCAGAGCCGTGTAAAACAGCATGACCCCGAACCAGGCGGCAGTCCACAAAACGCCCTCGCCGATAGATATGCCCTTGTCCATTTTTCACCGCCTAAATCACTCTGCCGTCTTCCGCCCGCACGGCTATCTGCTATCGATAGCCTTAAATTCCTCGGAATCGGCCTCGCTCATCTTTCCGTCGAGCACGAGCCGCCAACACATGCCGAAAATGCCCTTGGGATATTTTGTCATATAGGCGTTTTCCCGTTCCTGAATCCTGACGTATTTAAAATCCATATCTACCTCACAGAACCGCAAAACCGATAACCAGTATAACCGACAGCGCTATGCGAATGATGTGGTGCTGAATGTGAAAATTTTTGCTTTTTATTCCGTTCATGATCGCCGCGGCGCAAATTGCAGCGCAGCTGAGGACGGCTATAATAATATCAAATTTCTGCCCGAGCGCGTTGCAAACCACCGCTGCGATAAGCCCGAGCGAGCCGACGAGCATAATTACAGCCGCCGCAGATTTTTTATCGGATTTTAATTGGCTGACAGCCGCCACCAGCGACAGCCCGCCGAAAAGCACGCTTATGATCCCTAAAACTATTTGCATTTTTGACCCTCCGAAGCTTGTGACATTTATTGACAGTATTGTATCATGCCCGGAGGGATAAGTCAAGGCGGATCATCCTTGCAGATGCGGCCGTTTTGGACACGTTGAGAAGATGGATATTAGATATTAGATATTAGATGTCAGATATCAGAATTCTTTACAGGGCTTGCGGGAAGATGAGGACGAGCGGCTATACTTGTTTTTGCCGCAGGCTTCTGCGTATAACGCAAGACTCTGCTGTGCGCTGCCCTCGCTCCACCTGCATCTGATTTCTGATATCTGACATCTGACCTCTGGCAGGGCGAAGCCCGCCCCGCGCGTAGCGCGGGGCCAGCGCGCCGCAGGCGCGCTGCGGCGGCCTACGG
>CANRHA010000216.1 GCA_947630315.1 uncultured Clostridia bacterium | reverse complement strand
CGAGAGCGCCTTCGGGATAGGCAGGCCGCTTATTTCGTTCAGCCTGTCGGCCATCGCAAACTCGTCTGAGAACTTTTCCTCAACGCCGAGGGCTTCCAAAACTGCGGCGGGGAACTTATACGGGCTTGCAGTTGAAGCTATAACGGTGCAGGCCGGGTCGCCCGTGGCGCGAAGATACTTATTGTATACCCCGATAGCAACGGCGGTGTGGGTGTCGGGGGTATAGGCGTGGCCGGCAAAGGTTTCGGCGATGGCGTTTTTTGTCTCGGGTTCGCTGCAAAAATCTGCATAGAACAGCTCCTTGAGCGCCGCCTTGATGTCCTCGCGGACCTCGAACCTGCCGGTCGCCGAAAGCTCGGCGTAGATCTTTGTGATGTACTCGTCGTCGCCGCCGCTGAGATGGTACAAAAGCCTTTCAAGGTTGGAGGAGATGAGTATATCCATAGAAGGCGAAATAGTTGTGTAGAACTTGCGGTTGCGGTCGTATACCCCGGTCCTGAGGAAATCGGTGAGAACGTTATTCGAGTTTGAAGCGCATATGAGCTTTGCTATAGGCGTGCCCATGAGCTTGGCATAATACGCGGCGAGAATGTTGCCGAAGTTTCCTGTCGGAACGACAACGTTTATGCTCTCCCCTGCTATTATCCTGCCGTCTTTTACGAGCTGAGCGTAGGAGGATACATAGTAGACTATCTGAGGGGCGAGCCTTCCCCAGTTTATAGAGTTTGCGCTCGAGAACATTATGCCGTTATCCGAGAGTTTTTTGTGGACCTCCGGATCGGTGAATATCTTTTTAACGCCGGTCTGGGCGTCGTCAAAGTTGCCCTTGATCGCGCATACGCCTACATTTTCGCCCGACTGCGTGGTCATCTGAAGCTTCTGCATGGCGCTGACGCCGTTTTCGGGGTAGAATACGAGTATCTCGGTGCCGGGGGCGTCCTTGAAGCCCTCTAAGGCCGCCTTGCCGGTATCGCCCGACGTTGCAACCAAAATGCAGACCTTTTTGTCGGTGCCGGTTTTTTTAACGGATGTAGTTAGAAGGTGCGGAAGGATCTGCAAGGCCATGTCTTTAAATGCGCAGGTCGGGCCGTGCCAGAGTTCAAGGATATTGACACCCGGCCTAAGCTCTTTGAGCTCCATTACGTTCGCCGTATCGAAGCTCCCGGAAGAGTATGCGCTTTCAACGCAGTTTTTAATCTCATCATAGGAAAAATCGGTGAGAAAACCGCGGAAAACCGCCGCCGCCCTATCGGGGTAGCTCAGATCGCCTAAAGCCGTTATCTCCGAAAGAGTCATCTTCGGAACCTCGGAGGGTACAAACAACCCGCCGTCGCTGCTGATGCCCGATACAATAGCCTCTGCCGAGCCTATCTTCAGACTGCTGTTTCTTGTGCTTTTGTAATACATACCTATAACCTCTCTGGAAAATATTTCAAGCGGTGAATGCCCGCTGGATATACTTAAAATCTGTGACCTTGCCGCCTCTGAGTTCCACTACAGCAACGTCAAAAACGCAGCTCAGCTCCTCATCGGCCTTGGCCAGATATGCGTTTGCGGCCTTGATTATCCGGGATATCTTTACCGGGGTGATGGCCTCCTCTCCGCCGGTAAGCGCGCCCGCCTTGCGGGTCTTTACCTCTACGATATGTAAAACGTCTCCCTTTTTGGCGACGATATCAAGCTCGCCGCCCCTTATACAGAAGTTTCGGCAGACTATCTCGCAGCCCTGTTTTTCAAGATACGCCGCGGTGTAGTCTTCGCCGATGTTTCCTATCTCTCGCGTTGTCATATCACACCTCAGTGCATCTTTTTCAGGAAGCTCGGGCGGTGAACCGGGCTTGGGCCGTACTTTCTTAACATCTCGTAGTGGAGCTTTGTGCCGTAGCCCTTGTGCTTTGAAAAGCAGTATTCGGGGTAGAGGCGGTCAAGCTCGTTCATATATCTGTCACGCGAGACCTTTGCAAGAATTGAGGCCGCCGCGACCGTCTGGCTGGCGGCGTCGCTCTTTACTACCGCGCGAAGGTTCCCCGGCATATCCGGGGTCTTGTTGCCGTCTATGAGGCCTATGTCGAACCCTCTTCCGAGGCCCGAAAGCGCCCTTTTCATGGCAAGCATGGCCGCGTTTAAGATGTTTAGCTCCTCTATTTCTTCTACCGTTGCCGTGGCTACGCAGTAGGCCTCGGCCTCGGAGATTATAACGTCATAAAGGCGCTCGCGCTTTGATTCGGTCAGTTTTTTTGAATCGTTTACGCCATCAATTACAAGCCCCTCGGGAAGGATAACCGCGGCGGCGTAAACATCGCCGGCCAAAGGCCCCCTGCCCGCTTCATCGGCTCCGGCTATGACCGGAAATTCGCGCCTTAGCGCGCTGTCATATTCAAAAAGCGTCATAAAAATCACTCCGGCAGTTCAAGGGTTATCCGGCCGAGCTTCTGCGAACGGAACTCGTCAAGAAGCATTATTGCCGTGCGCTCGTAGTTTATCTCCCCGCCCGATATCAAAAAGCCTCTGCGCCGCCCTATAGCCTCCATAACCTCAAGATCGGTCATATTAGGCTCGGGGGTAACTTGGTAGCGCGCTTCAAGGGCGCTCCCGTATTTTACGCGCAGCTTTTTTATGAGGAGCAGCGCAAGGGTTTCAAGGTCGAGAATGTTATCTTTAACTGCGCCGGTAAACGCAAGCGCAAGACCGACCTCGTTGTCGTCAAACTTTGGCGCAAGCACGCCCGGGGTGTCGAGAAGCTCGCAGCCGCTTTCAAGCTTTATCCACTGTTTTGAACGCGTTACGCCCGGCCTGTCCTCTACCTTGGCGCGCTTAGAGCCTGCAAGGCGGTTTATCAGCGCGGATTTTCCCACGTTTGGTATCCCCACTACCATCAGCCTGACCGGCCTGCCGACCATTCCCTTTGACTCCCAAAGGGCTATGCGCTCGGCGAGGATATCCCTTGCGGCGGGTATAACCCTGTTTACGTTTTTGCCTGATCTGCAATCGGTAGCGACAGCAGCGATACCCAGAGATCTATAGTAGTTCAGCCATTCGGAGGTTGCGGAATTGTCTGCGGTGTCGCACTTATTGAGAATCACCAAAAGCGGCTTTGAGCCGACAAGACCGGATATCTCGGGGTTGCGGCTTGAACGGGGTATTCTTGAATCGGTGACTTCTATCACGGCGTCTACAAGCTTTAAGTTCTCGGAAATAAGCCTCCGGGTTTTGGCCATATGCCCCGGGAACCACTGAACATTCATTTCGTTATCTATTTTTATCAATCCTTATCTGTATAATCCGCCGAATTTATTTATCGGCAAAAGCCTTAAAACCGCCTTCCCGAGGATATCCTCGCGGGAGACGAACCCCACCCGGGCGTCTCTTGAATCGGTTGAATGCTGGCGGTTGTCGCCCATCACAAAGTACTCCCCCGCCGGAACGGTAATTGGATAATCGTAGTTCGATTCGGCCAAAAGGGTGATGTTGTCGATG
>CANRHA010000215.1 GCA_947630315.1 uncultured Clostridia bacterium | reverse complement strand
TTTCGTAAACGTGGGCGCGAACGGCGTTGACCCGGAAGAAGATAGTAAACATAAACTGGGGCAACGTCACCGAGGACAACTCGTTCGGCACCCATGAATTTCTCGATTTCTGCGAGATGGTCGGCTGCGAGGCGTACGTTGCCGTAAACGTAGGCTCCGGAACGGTCCAGGAGGCCGCGGAATGGCTTGAATACATGACATCGGACAACGAAAGCCCGATGACCGAGCTGAGAAAGAAAAACGGCAGGGAGAAGCCCTGGAAGGTAAAATACGTCGGAATCGGCAACGAAAACTGGGGCTGCGGCGGAGAGATGACCGCAGACTACTATTCGAGCCTTTACAAGCAGTTCCATATGTTCGTAAGGGGCGCCGAGCAGCAGATAGCCTGCGGCCCGAACTCGAACGATGTCAACTGGACCGAGGCGATGATGAAAAACGTAGGTCCGTGGCAGATGCAGGGGCTTTCGCTGCACCACTACACCGTTCCGACGAATCAGTGGCAGCACAAGGGCGACTCGGTAAACTTCGACAAGGACGAATACTACAACACCATTCAGCACACCTGGTTCATCGAGCGCATTTTAAAAGATCAAGAGGGCATAATGCAGCGCTACGACAACGACAAGAAAATCGGTCTTATCGTCGACGAGTGGGGCATTTGGACCGACGTTATAGAGGGCACCAACCCCGGCTTCCTCTATCAGCAGAACTCGATGCGCGACGCCGTTCTGGCGGCAATAAACCTGAACCTCTTCAACGCCCATTCCGCCCGCGTAAAGATGGCCAACATAGCGCAGATGGTAAACGTTTTGCAGGCTATAATCCTCACCGAGGGCGAAAAGATGATAAAGACCCCGACATACCATGTTTTCGACATGTTCAAGGATCACATGGAGGCGGAGCTTGTATATTCAAACTGCGAGAATGTTGAAATAGAGGCCAAAGACGGCAAATTCCCGGCGGTTTCTCAGTCGGTATCGGTCGACGCGGAAGGAAAGATGCACATAACCGTTTCAAACTCCTCGCTCGACGAAGATTTCAGCATAGACTGCGCGATACCCCGCGCGGAGTATAAGAGTGCAAGCGCAAAGATACTCACCGCAAAGTACAACGCCATCAACACCTTTGACGATCCCGAGGCGGTCATGCCGAAGGAATACGGCGTAAAGCTCGAGGGCGAAAAGCTCAGCTTTACCCTGCCGAAGTGCTCTGTCGTGGCGATCGAGCTGTGCTGAGCGAGGGCAGGCCGTTCTGCAAAAAATGCCTGCTGCTCGACATCGACCCCGAGGGGCTGTATAAAAAGGTGAGCGAGCTTATCGAGGCGATGCCCGACGACGTAAAGGCCGACCCCGACGAGTACTGGCGCAGGCTTGAAATATGCCGCGGGTGCTCCTGCCTTGAAAACGGCATCTGCCGCGAGTGCGGCTGTTTTGTGGAACTTCGGGCGGCGGCAAGAAAAAACTACTGCCCGAGCGCGTATCATTTTTGGTGAAAAAATTAAGGCCGAGAGATTCCCTCTCGGCTTTCATTTTGCTTATTTTCAGACGCGGGAAGACTAAACCCCGCCGTTATCGTCGTCGTCCTCGACAATTACCGTTCCGTCCGGCATAGAGGGTATTAAGATCATACAGATAATATAGGCTAAAATGCCCGTGCCGACGCAGAGCACCAGTATTATCCATATCACCCTGATGATCGTGGGGTCGATGTTGAAATACTCGCCTATACCGCCGCATACGCCGTCGATCACGCGGTTTTTTCTTGATTTATAAAGCTTCTTGGTTGCCATTAAAATCATTCCTTTCTTTGATTATCAGACTGTACACTAAACCGCCACAGAGCGGCTATTACCAACGAACCCACCGAGTTGCCGAAGATCACCGCAAGGATAAATCCTATATATTCCGGATTTATCATGCCCGCAAGCGCAAAGTAGAACATATCCGCTATGGAATGCTCAAACCCCGCAAGGATGAACACCGGTATGCAGAAGATTATCCCGAGAACGCTCCCGCCCCTGTAGATCTTCACGGCAACGTACATCAGAACGCCGCAGAAACAGCCGAGCAGAAACGAATCGAGTATGCCGTTGTCAAGCCGGCCTAAACAGCTCGTCACTGCGGCGTCTATTATCTGCGGGCGCGCTAACCTCATCAGCAGGCCGGTCAGGGTAGCGCCCAAAAAATTTCCCAAAAGCCCCACTATAAGCGTGTTGAAGGTTTCGGCGTCAAAGCTTTCGGCGCAAAATCCCACCCTGCCGGTGAACAAAAACAGGTTGAGCTTGCATATCGACAGCAGAGCTACCGTAAACAGAATGGCGCCGATGACCCTGTTCTGAACGCTCAAAAGAACGGTTCCGCCTATGGATATAAGCAGCCCGGAGGCGATACCCCCGCAGAACGCGGGATTGTATTTTTTCAAGATTTTCATATTTTCCCCTTTTTGATGCCGAATCAGCCGTTCAGCATTCTGTAAAGCCTTTCCATCGCCTCGGCGGTTTTTTCATGCGTCGAGAACGAAGTGAGTCTGAAGTAGCCCTTGCCGTTTTCGCCGAACCCCTCGCCCGGAGTTCCTACAACGTTAGCCTCGGTCAGAAGCTTGTCGAAGAACTCCCACGAGCCCATTCCCCCGGGACATTTCAGCCAGATGTAGGGCGAATTTTTTCCGCCGAAGTACTTTATCCCGCAGCGGTCAAGCCCGGCCATGAGTATCTTTGCGTTTTCCTGGTAGTAGGCTATGTTTTCCCTTACCTGCTTCTGCCCTTCCTTTGAGAACACCGCCTCGGCCGCCCTCTGAATAACGTAGGCAACGCCGTTGAACTTTGTGGTCTGCCTTCTTAACCACATGGCGTTCAGATCGCCCTCGGCCTTAAGGGTCTTAGGAACGACGGTATATCCGCACCTTGTGCCGGTGAAGCCTGCGGTCTTTGAAAGCGAGCAAAATTCAATTACGCATTCGCGCGCGCCCTCGACTTCATACGCCGAATGCGGCACGTCCGGGTCGGTTACAAACGCCTCGTACGCGGAATCAAGCAAAATAACCGCGCCGTTTGATCTTGCGTAATCGACCCACTCTTTGAGCTGCGCCCTTGTGTACGCCGCGCCGGTGGGATTATTAGGCGTGCAGAGGTATATTATATCCGCCTTTACGCTCGGGTCGGGCATCGGCAAAAAGCCGTTTTCCTCGGTGGCGTCGGCGTATATTACCTTTCTGCCGGCCATCACGTTTGTATCGACATAAACCGGGTAGACCGGGTCGGTGACCAAAACGGTGTTGTCTGCGTCAAAGAGATCGAGTATGTTTCCGAGATCGCTCTTCGCGCCGTCCGAGACAAAAATCTCCCAGTAATCGAGATCGACCCCGAACGAGGAGTAATAGCCCTTTATTGCGTCGATCAAAAAGCCGTAGCCGTAGCCGTTGTCGTCGACGTATCCGCGAAAGGTCTCCTTTTTGCCCATCTCGTCGGCGGCCTTGTGCATCGC
>CANRHA010000214.1 GCA_947630315.1 uncultured Clostridia bacterium | reverse complement strand
GGGATCCGACCTCCTATGCGTTTATTAAGGACGCAACGCTGTACATTCCCACCGTATTTTGCTCCTACGGCGGCGACGCCCTCGACACAAAAACTCCCCTGCTCCGCTCGATGGAGGCCCTCAACCGCTCGGCAAAGAGGATATTAAAGCTCTTCGGCAACGAGACAAAGGGTGTAATATCCACCTGCGGGCCGGAACAGGAATATTTTTTGATCGATCGGGATATGTACGCCCGCCGAAAGGACTTAATATACACCGGCCGCACCCTCTACGGCGCGAAGCCGCCAAAGGGTCAGGAGCTTGACGACCACTACTACGGCATGATCAAGCTGAAGGTAAAGGCCTTTATGAGAGATCTTGACGAGGAGCTTTGGAAGCTCGGCGTAACGGTAAAGACCGAGCACAACGAAGTCGCCCCCGCGCAGCACGAGCTTGCGCCGATATATTCGACGGCGAACATCGCCTCGGACCACAACCAGCTTACGATGGAGCTTTTAAGAAAGGTCGCCCACCGCCACGGCTTCAAGTGCCTGCTTCATGAAAAGCCCTTTGAGGGCATAAACGGCTCGGGAAAGCACGACAACTGGTCCTTGTCGACGCTTGAAGGCACCAACCTCTTTGAACCCGGCAAGACCCCGCGCGAAAACGCACAGTTTCTCTTGCTTCTCTGCGCGGTCATCAAGGGCGTAAACGAGTATCAGAACCTTTTGAGGATCTCGGTAGCCTCCGCCGGAAACGATCACCGCCTCGGGGCGAACGAGGCTCCGCCGGCGATAATCTCGATGTTTTTGGGCGATGAGCTTACCGCGATAATAGATTCTATCGCCGAGGGCAGCGCCTATGAGGGCGTAAATCGCTCTGATATCGAGATAGGCGTAGACGTTCTGCCTCATTTCCCGCGGGATACGACCGACCGCAACCGCACCTCTCCCTTTGCCTTTACCGGCAACAAGTTCGAGTTCAGAAGCCCCGGTTCAAGTCAGTCGATCGCCCTGCCGACAACTATTCTTAACACGGTCATGGCCGACGAGCTTGACAGATTCTATGAGGTGTTAAAGGACGCCCCCGACTTCAACGACGCGCTCGACGAGCTTATACGCAAGACCATCACCGAAAACCGGAACATTCTCTTTAACGGCGACGGCTACAGCGCCGAATGGGTAGAGGAGGCAAAGCGTCGCGGCCTCAGCAACCTGCCGACCACCCCCGACGCACTTCCGCATCTTTTGGATCCCGAAAACGTAGAGCTGTTCAGAAGGCAGGGCGTGTTCTCAAAGACCGAGCTTGAATCGAGATACTTTATCTACCTTGAAAACTACTGCAAGATAATCCGCATAGAGGCCCTGACGATGATAGAAATGGCCAAAAAGGACATTCTCCCCGCCGTTTCGACCTATGTGAGAAAGATGTCAGAGGTCGTCTCCTGCGCGCGCAGCATAGCCGATGTTGAATGCGGCTTTGAGGTCGACATGATAAAGCGCCTGACCTCGCTTTCCACCGACATGTACAAAAAAATGCAGGCCCTTGAAACTCACTGTGCCGACTGCACAGGCAAGGCGGATCAGGCCGAGGCCAACCGCTTCCGCGACGTTATAATACCCGCCATGGGCGAACTGAGGGCCGTAGCGGACGAGATAGAAACGCTCGTCGGCGAAAAATACTGGCCCTACCCCACCTACGGCAGAATGCTCTTTGCAGTATAAATCAAAAAATATATCCGCTTTCAGAACCTGAGAGCGGATATTTTTATGTTGCGCCTTTGACGCATCAGGAAGAAAGAAGCCGGGAATCGGATATCTGATTTTTAAGGCGTCATCTTCAGCGGCGGATTTGAATGAAATGAATAACGCGGGCGAATGCGCGCAATCATAATTACATATGAAAAAAGCCGGGCGCGCCGGCTTGACCCCTAAAAGTTCAGGCGTTTTCGCAGCATTCTGCGATGTAGCCCTTTACGTCCTTAGGGTCTATTTCAAGAACAAAGGCAAACTCGTTGTAAAGCATATCCTCGGCCATCTTGAAAAACTTCATATCGACAGCGGGAACGTTTTTCTTCTCGGCGGCGCACTCGCGCTGTTTATGGAAGACATGCTTGATCACCCTAATTAAATTAGGGCATTCGTAGGAGCGGACCATATCGCGGTAAAAGATGTTTGCAAGCTTGGCGTCTTTGGGAACGTCGAGTTCGTGGCTGACGTCTTTTATTCCGCCGATAAGCTCCTCGGCCTGATTTTTGGTTATTACCCGCCTCATCAGGATAGTGGAATCGGTAGGTGTGTAAATTTTACCGGGATGATACACGGGAGAAAGGGTATAATATTCTTTGTTTCTGTCGAGTCCTGCTATATCGGGGTGCCCGATGCTCTCGACCTTGCATACACCCTCGCTGCCGTAGATCACATATTCGTTCACGCTAAACATAATAAACCTCTGCTTCCGTCTTTTTGGCAAAAACTTTCTATAATTCCATAATGTATTATATCACGTTTTTCCGCAAAAATAAAGCCTTTTTTCCGTTTTTTCAAAAGATTGGTTGACTTGACGATTCTCGAGGCCGATTTTTTGTACATAATGCTGCAATTTCAACAATGTTTTTTTCGCACTTTAACGAGTCAAACAGCAAAAACCACGCAAAATTTGAATAATAATGAGATAAAACGCAGGCAAATGAGCGAAAGCCGCGGCCCCGGGCGAAGCCCGTGGCAGAAAACAGAGGTCAGAGGTCAGATATCAGAGGCGGGAGGACAAGGGTGGAGGATAGCAGGGGGTTGCGGTAGAGGCAGAGAGTGGCGGCAACGGTGGCAGAGAGTACCGGTATGTCCACATGTTTTCGTCTTGCTGCAAACCCGGTAAATGCTTTTCTGTTTTCTGATATCTGACTTCTGTCATCTGACCGCACCCCTCCCCCTACTGACCTATACAGAAAGTCACGGCCATAGCACCGCCCCCTCCCCACCGGTGCCGTGTTCCCCACGTTTAAAGCCCCGCGACGCATTCCCACGCTTACAATAATTCCGCTCCCATTCTCCAAAAAGTAACAACACGCCCTCACTGAAACAAAAAATTCCCCTCCCTCGCCTACCGCCCAATTCCAAAACAAATCCAACTGCGGCCCAATCATTATCCTCAGAAGTTCCAGCGCCTTTGGCAGCATGCAACTTTATAATATAGATTCCAAATCGTACCGCTCTGCCTTAATTTGCTGTGACTTGATTTGTCAAGGGCGTTTTCTGCAAAATTTTCATATGTTTTATAATGCGGTTAAAATGCTGTCTAATGGACATAAAAATATATTTAACATTTCTGCACTATATAAAATATTCCACCCAAAATGATATTTTCGGCACCTCTTACACAGAATAAAAAATAGAGTAAGGCTAAACCCTACTCTATTTTTGTTCATTTCCATATCAAGCTTTCCCTACATTGCCCTGCGTATCCCGTCCAGCCTGTTCAGCGCCTCATAAAGCGTCTCGTTTTTCTTTGCAAAATGCAGCCGGATCAAATTATTTACCGGCTCTCTGAAAAA
>CANRHA010000213.1 GCA_947630315.1 uncultured Clostridia bacterium | reverse complement strand
CCACCTCGGCGCGGCGGTGTTTGAAAACGATCTTCGCCGCCCAAAGACCCTCTCCGCCCCGCCTAAGGAGATACAGACCGAGGTGATGAGCGAATTTTGCCTTACCTCGCCTAAAATGAAGATACTCCACAACGGCGAGATGACCCTTACTATTGCCGACAACGGCGCCTGCGCCTCGATATACCGCTCCGAAAACGTGATAAGGCGCACCCGCGACCTTCTGCGCCGCCCCGAGGGGATATTTTCCTTCATCAGCGACGGCGGCCCTGCGGTCTCTCTCAGCTTTCTGCCGGACATGACCGGGGGCGTTACCGCGGAATTTTCGGAGGATTCGGCGACGTTTTACCGAAACACCGAAAAGCTGGCCGCGGGGATGAAAATACGTCTTCATTCCGACCTGCCCTGCGAACTGCGGAGCTTCGCCGTAAAAAACCTGACCTCTGAGCCGCTTAAGATCTCGCTGATCAACTATATAGACCCCTCTCTTCAGGAGGACTCCGCCGAGGGCGCTCACCCGGCGTATTCAAAGATGTTCCTAAGGTTCGAGAAGGACCCGGAATGGGATATAGTCACCGCGACGAGGGTAAACGGCGGGCGCGGGATATACCTTGCGGTCGGGTTTATTGAGGACGTCAAAAAAACCGTGAGCTTTGACCGCGAGGAGGTACTGTCACGCCCCGAGGGCATATACGGTATCGGCAAAAGCTTTAACGCAATTCCCCCGAGCCTTATATCCGAGCCGGACCCCTGCATTTATATAAAGGCCGGGCTGGAGCTTCCGCCGAGGGCCGACGCCGAGATTACAATGTTTTACGTCTGCGCCGATTCGCGCGAGGAGCTTATAAACCGCGTCAGCAGCCTAAGAAGAAAAAAGCCGCGCTACAGCCTTCTCCCGAGGCTCGATACCGCGCCGGGCCGGGTCGCGTCAATGCTTCTGCCTAAAATCATGTTCGGGGGAGCTCTTTGCGGCGAATCGGAAAAGGCGATAATTGAGAACCGCCTGCCGCTGCGCTCTTTATGGGAGCTTTCAATTTCGACCGAGCTGCCGCTCGTTTTGGTGATACTGAACGGCCGCGGCGACGCGCAAAAGCTTTCGGCATATCTCGGGGCATATAAGCTTCTGAGGCTCTGCGGAATAGGACTTCAGATGGTATTTGCCTTTGACGACGGCGGCAGATACGAGCGCGAGCACTACACCGACCTTATAACCGCGGCGCGAAACGAGGGGCTTGAAGGCTCGGTATATTCAAGCGGCGGGATACTTCCCCTCGACATTTCAAAGGCAAGAGAGGGCCTCTACGGGCTTTGCCGGGCCTACGCATGCCACATCTGCACCGATGAATTGGTGCCCGAGGGAGAAAAGCCGCCCGAATCGGAATACAAAAAAATCCTGCCATCAGAGGCGGACGTTCAGAGGGTAGATACCCCGGCCTCCTGCGGCGGATTTAACGGCGACAGCTATGTGATAAACGAAAAGCCTCCCCTGCCCTGGTGCCATGTCTTGTCGAACCCGGTGTTCGGAACGCTCCTTTCGGAGGGGTCCTTAGGGTTCACCTACGCGTTCAACTCGCGCGAGAACCGCCTTACACCCTGGGATAACGACCCCGCGCGGGATAATATCGGGGAAATGCTTTTATTAGATACCGAGGACGGAACCTTTGATATTATCCGCGGGGCGGCGGCGGTGTTTTCGCCCTATAAGGCCGAGTATTTTGCAGATGTGAGCGGCTTTAAGGCAAAAACTACGGTCAGGGTGTCGGCAAAGGGAATGTGCAAGCGGATAGACGTTGAAATAAACCGCCCCGGCAGGCTCTGCCTTTACACCGAGCCGTGCATGGGGGTAGACCGGCGGCTCAGCAGGCTTATTCTGCCGTCAAGGGCGGAAAAGGGGCTTATACTCTCCTCGCCCGCCGCCGAAATTCAGGGGTATATGTATATAGGCTGTTCCGAAAAATGCGGAACAATGACCGACCGCGAGGCGTTTTTGAGCGGTCTTAGATATGAAACGGTAAAGCCCTCGGGGAACCTCTGCGGGGCGGTGTTCTGCAACGTTGAAAGCGGCAAAAAGCTGAGCTTTTATATCGCCTACGCCCTTGATAAGCGCGCCGCAGAAAAGATGCCCGAACTGTTCTGCGCCCAGACCGACACCCGCGAAAGAGCCGTTCCCGTTATAACAGATGACAAAAACCTAAACCGGCTTATGAACGTCTGGCTGAGGTATCAGGCGCTTCACGCGAGGATTTGGGCGAGAACAGGATTCTGGCAGTGCTCGGGGGCGTACGGATTCAGAGATCAGCTTCAGGACGCGGCGGGGATAGTATGCGAGAACCCGGGGGCGTTAAAATCTCAGATACTCCGCTGCTGCCGTGCGCAGTTCAAAGAGGGCGACGTTTTACACTGGTGGCACAGCTTACCCGGGCAAAAGTCGCGCGGCATACGCACAAGGATATCCGACGACGCGCTCTGGCTGCCCTACGCCCTCTGCGAATATATCGAAAAAACAAAGGATATGGACATACTCGGGCTGAGCGCGGCATACTGCGACGGGCTTAGCCTTAAAGAAAACGAAAACGAGCGGTACGGCGAGGTGTACCGCACGGCGCTGAGGGAGAGCGTTTATCTTCATTGTAGGCGGGCGATAGACTTCAGGATAGGCAAAACCGGCCGCCACGGGCTTATGCTTATAGGCTCGGGCGACTGGAACGACGGCTTCGGAAACGTCGGCCGCGGCGGCGAGGGCGAATCGGTATGGCTAACAGAGTTCTTTATAATCGTTCTGAGAAGGTTTTCAAGGATCGCCGTGACGATGGGCGACGCGGAGTATTCGAAAACGCTTGCGGATTTCGCCGAAAATCTCGCGAACGCGTGCGAAAAAGAGGGCCGCGACAGGGCTTGGTATCTGCGGGGCTACTTTGACGGCGGTTCGCCGCTCGGCTCGGAAAAGTGCGCGGAATGCAGGATAGATTCAATAGCGCAGTCGTTTGCGGAGTTTTCCGGCCTCGGCGCCGACGGCTTCGCCGCAGACGCCCTGAAATGCGCATACAATGAGCTTGCAGACCAAAAGCGCGGGATAATAAAGCTGTTTTCGCCGGCGTTTTCGGTAAACGCCGACCCCGACCCGGGGTATGTAAAATTCTACCCGGAGGGAATGCGCGAAAACGGCGGGCAGTACACCCACGCGGCGGTGTGGTTCGGAATGGCGCTGATAAAGGCGGGTCTATTAAAAGAGGGCGAGGCGGTCCTCAGAGCGCTGGACCCGATCGTAAAATCGCAGGGCGAAAGCGCGGGCCGCTACAAGACCGAACCCTATTACCTCTGCGGAGACGTATACTCGAACAAGAACTGCTGCGGCCGCGGCGGGTGGTCTGTTTATACCGGCTCCGCCGCCTGGTACTACCGCGCCCTGAGGGAGAGTCTCTGCGGGCTCAGACCCTCGGGCGGGGGCTTCTGCTTACAGCCCGGCTCGCCTATAGCCGCGCGGCTCGGCCGCGGCGCTGGCCCGACCCCCTGCTCCTGACCCGGCCCCCGGGCGAAGCCC
>CANRHA010000212.1 GCA_947630315.1 uncultured Clostridia bacterium | reverse complement strand
TACCACCTGTTACGGCAGGCTTCTGCCCGACAGACCCTCGTACACCGTGAACACATACTTCAACAGGCCGAACGTAGGCTGCAATATC
This sequence comes from uncultured Clostridia bacterium, assembly GCA_947630315.1. GTDB lineage: Bacteria > Bacillota > Clostridia > Oscillospirales > Ruminococcaceae > Faeciplasma. The sequence goes on along the minus strand of CANRHA010000212.1, from coordinate 3,459 downwards.
CACTATTCCGAGGACAGGCTCATAACGGTCAGGGAGGCTTTGAGGCTGCAATCTTTCCCCGATTCTTATGTGATCGTCTCGTCGAGCAAGCAGGGGAGAAACCTCATTGTCGGCAACGCCGTTCCGCCAAAGCTTGCGCGCGCCATGGCCGAGCAGCTGAAAAAATATCTGGAGGAGGATAAAATGAGGATCTCATATTCCGATTCGGAGGTAAATGTTTTTCATCCTGTTTGTGAAGACGCCTTAAACGCGGCTCTTAAGCTCATCGGGAAAGACGGCGAGTACCGCGTTATCCATCACAGATACACCGGCACCCTCGAGATGGATTTCTGCGTTCAGAACATCGCCACCGGCAGGTATCTCTGCGTGGTCGAGGTCAAGAGGACCCCGTCAGACGTGAGCAGTATGCGCTATCAGTATCAGGCCATGTCATATGTTCAGACAAATTCCGGCAACAGCGAAAGGCCGTTTTACATACTCACAAACCTTGAATACGCCAACGCCTTCAGGTATGATCCATCAAGGCCCGGGGCGTATCAGCAGCTTTTAAAGCCCGGCCTCACGGAGATCTGCCGATTTGAGAAAAATGACGCGGAAGAGGTTGCAAAAAAGCTCGGCGAATATTTCAAGGGTGTTCTATCGGATTTCATCTCCAACAGATACTCCTACTACTCCACCCTTGACGACTTTGCCGCGCATATGAGGTCCGTCGCCTCAAAGCCGAAGGTCTGGAAAAGCGACCTTGTGGTTTTGCTCTACGAGTATATAAGGGGAGCGTTTGACGCCGTAGGGCGGAATATCTTAAAAGATGTCCGACTCTTTCACGGCGACGTCGAAAAGATATGTCTTGAAGCCTCAAAGGCGGATTTCAGGGGGATATTCAGTTATTCGCCGGAGAGCTTTTCTCCCCGCGCCAATATCGACAGCGCCCTGCTTTCCGAGGTTTACGCCTTTGGCAGGCAGAACATATCCGGCGACGCCGTTTCGGGGCTTTTGCATCAGATAGTATCGGAGGGCAACGAGCATTACGGCGAGGTGCCGACCGACCTGGAGCTCGGAAGAATTGCCGCCGTACTTGCTAAGCATATAAGCGGCGGCCTCGGCGGCGGAGAACTCATATGCGACCCCGCGGCGGGAAGCGGCAACCTTATAAGCTCGGCGGCAGATGTTTTCGGCCTGACCCCTAAGCAGATAGTCGCAAACGATATCAGGCCGGAACTGCTTGAACTTTTATCTCTTAGGCTCGGCCTATGTTTTGCGGGAACGGTCACGCCGGAAAATTCTCCTACGGTCGAATGCCGCAGCATAGCCGAGCTTGACAGCGAATTTTTTAAGGACGTCAGGGTCATTTTAATGAACCCGCCGTTTGTAGCGGGAATAAACTGCGACGGCAAAAAGGCCGCGCTTCTTGATAAGATCCGCAGGATAAGCGGCAGGCGGCCGGTTACGTCTATAGGGCAGATGCCCCTTGAAGGCGTATTTTTAGAGCTTGTAACGCTGCTCGTTCAGCCCGGAACTACCGTTGCCTGCGTTCTGCCAAAGACGCACCTGATGGCGAGCGGCCCGGAGGCGGAGGCAATAAGAAAGCTGATATCGGAAAGCTTTGGCCTGAGAGCGGTTTTCAGCTACCCCGGCAACGGAATATTCGACGGCGTTACCAAGGACACCTGCGTTATCGTCGGCAAAATAGGTCAGCCGGCCGAGTATGTTTCGGTGATTTCGAGCTATGACAGCATACCCGACATAGATACGCAGATGTTCGCGCAGGTTTTGAACAGCGATCTCACCGACGGATTCGGGCAGATAATGCCCGGCGTAGTTGCAAAGAGGGCGTCCCTTTCGGAGCTTAAAGACTCCGCTTCGGACGGCTGGCGAGATTTAAACAGCGAGCTTGCCGACGCGGTGGGGTTTGTAAATGAAACTTTGCGGCGTTCCGAATATCTTACAGAGCTTTCGGAGTGCGGCTTCCCGATAATAAGGGGCCGGGCAGGAAACAACGGCGCGAGCGATCTGATGTTCTTCGATTCCCGTGAGGAGCTTTACGAAAAATTCAAGGACAGGCCGGGGCTTGTCCTTAAGAATGCGATCAGAAACGCGACATACGACAGCTTTATAATAGGCGGCGGAGATTCGCGGTTTTTAGATATCTGTAACACCGACCGAGATCTTGCCGACGAGATAGTGGAGGCGTATATGCGCCTACCGGTGAGGGAGGGCAGGCAGAAAAGAAACGCCAAGACCGGGGAGGATCTTATAAAGATACTTCAGAGAGAAGCGCGCGGCTGTTTTGAGGTAAATTCCGTTCTGATACCGCGAAATATAAGAACAACGGGCAGGGTGTATCTTGCCGACGGGCCGGTTTATGTTTCGACAAACTTTGTAGTCGTGACCACGCCCGACGAGGACAGCGCCGCCGTGCTTTCGACATGGATATCAACGGTATTTTATCAGGTTATCTGCGAAGCGTCCTCAAAGGACCAGGAGGGCACGAGAAAGATGGAGGTGGGCGATATTTCCAAAACGCTCGTTCCGGATATTTCAAAGCTTCCGAAGGGCTTTATTGAAAAGCTCAAAGCGGCAAGAAGGGGAGTACGGTTCACCTCGCTCAAATCCCCCGAGATACGGGAAACCGACAGGCTTTGGGCGGAATTTTTGTTTGGAGATTCCGCAGAAGCGGTACTCGGGCGGGCCTGCGAAACGCTGAGCATTTTGGCCAACCGCAGAGATACATGATCGGCCTTGCGGGTAATCGCAAAGCGTATATTCCGCCCACATAATTCGCTGCATTTAATTTCCGACTTCTGATTTCTGTCTTCTGTCTTCTGACAAGCGTTTGTATTGAAACTTTTTCGCAGATATGATATAATATAAAAAACGTTAAGAGGGAAAATATGGATACAAATTACACTAACTATTCCGGCGTGCCGGCAAAGGAGTTCGGCAGGGGAGACAAGGCCGTAATTTTGGCGCTTCACGGCTTCGGCGGCAGCAAGGAAAGCTCGGCGATAGAGCTTTTGGGCGAGAAAATTTCCGCTGCGGGCGGCAAGGTCGTCGCCATCGACCTGCCGGGGCACGGCGAAAACGGCAGGGTCAGCGACTGCCTCGCCGTTTCGGAATGTCAACGCGACATTCTTTTGACCGCCGAGCGCATAAGGGCCGACCACCCGGGCGCGGGCTTCGGAGTTTTTGCAACGAGCTTCGGCGGCTACAACGCGCTAATCGCCCTTAAAGATCTCGAAAAAATATTCGGCGAATTTCCGCTTGTTCTGCGCGCGCCGGCCGTCAGCATGGCCAGGACCTTCAGGCGAGCTATCGCAGGGCGCCATTTTAAAGAACTCATCGACGGGAAGCGGCTCGAATTTGGCGGCATTCCGCTGACGCTGTCCTTTTATTCCGATCTGATGGAGCACAACGTAATGAAAAACCACGGCCGCGAGATGCTTGTTATAAACGGCCTGC
>CANRHA010000211.1 GCA_947630315.1 uncultured Clostridia bacterium | reverse complement strand
TAGCAGAGAGTTTCGGCCTATCCGCACGCCTTTTTGCTTTCCGTAAGCTTTGATAGAGCGTTCTATCTTCTAACCCTCTAACATCTATCATCTAATTTGACTTTCCCTCCCCGCTGTGCTATAATTATCCCATTCACATAAAATCTGCGCCCGGCTGAGGGCACTGGAGGAATAGTATGAAAGAACTTATGCTTGGAAACGCCGCCATAGCCCGCGGAATGTACGAGGCCGGAGTAAAGGTCATATCCTCATACCCCGGAACGCCGAGCACCGAGATAACCGAGGAGGCCGCAAAGTACAGCGAGATCTACTGCGAATGGGCGCCAAACGAAAAGGTCGCCCTTGAAACCGCTCACGGCGCAACGCTTGGCGGGGTGCGCGCGGCCTGCGCGATGAAACACGTCGGACTGAACGTTGCCGCCGATCCGCTTTTTACAATCTCTTATCAGGGAGTAAACGCCGGTCTTGTGGTATGCGTTGCCGATGATCCCGGTATGCATTCCTCTCAGAACGAACAGGATTCCCGCCATTACGCCGAGGCTTCAAAAATACCGATGCTCGAGCCTTCCGATTCCGAGGAGGCGAGAAGCTTTACAAAGCGCGCTTTTGAGCTGTCTGAACGCTTCAATACGCCGGTTCTTATCCGCATGTGCACGCGCGTCGCGCATTCTCAGAGCCTTACCGAAAAGGAAGAACGTACCGTTCCCGAACAGGTAAAATATGTAAAGGATACAATGAGGGTGATGATGACTGTTGCCTCGCGGAAAGCACACGAGAGGGTAGAGGAGCGCACCAAAAGCCTCATTGAGTTTGCCGAGACAACAGACCTCAACCGCGTTGAGATGGGCGGAACGGATATAGGCGTTATCACGTCGTCGGTGTCGTATCAGTACGCAAAGGAGGTTTTCGGCGACGGCGCAAGCATACTCAAACTCGGGCTGAGCTGGCCGATGCCCGAAAAGCTGATAAAGGACTTCGCCTCAAAGGTAAAGAGGCTTATAGTCATAGAGGAGCTCGACCCGTTTATCGAGAACCACTGCAAGGCGCTCGGGCTGAAGGTCGAGGGAAAGAGCCTTTTCCCAATCTGCGGTGAGTTTTCTCAGAATCTTATAAGAAAGAATATGGGCATGGCGGCGCCTGAGTCTGTTTCTTTTGAAGATCCCGTTCCGCCGAGGCCCCCGGTAATGTGCGCCGGCTGCCCTCACAGGGGAGTATTCTATGTACTTAAAAAGCTTAAATGCATGGTTTACGGCGATATCGGCTGTTATACTCTCGGCGCGACCGCGCCGCTGAGCGCTATGGATCTTAACGTATGTATGGGCGCTTCATGTTCCGGGCTTCACGGGTTTAACCTTGCCATGGGCAGGGCGGGGGAGAAGAACAGCGTTGCGGTCATCGGCGATTCAACGTTTATTCATTCTGGCATGACCGGCATCTGCAACATAGCCTACAACGCGACCAATTCGACGGTTATAATCCTTGATAACTCTATAACCGGCATGACCGGACATCAGCAAAACCCGACCACCGGCAAGAATCTGAGAGGCGAGCCTGCTGTCAAGGTAGATCTTGAAGCGCTGTGCCGCGCCCTCGGGTTCAACAGGGTGAGGGTGGTCGATCCTTATGATCTTTCGGAGACCGAGAGGGCCGTGCGCGAGGAGCTTGAGGCCGAGGAGCCGAGCATAATTATATCCCGCCGCCCCTGCGTAATGATAAAGGGAACCCTGCGCAAGCCGCCGCTCACCCCCGATCATGACAAATGCATAGGCTGCCGCGCGTGCATGTCGGTGGGCTGCCCTGCTATATCCGTAAAAAATAAGAAACTTCAGCTTGATACAACGATTTGCGTGGGCTGCGGCGTCTGCTCGCAGCTCTGCCGGACCGGCGCTCTGGAGGTGAACAAAAATGACTAAAAACGTAATGATAGTCGGCGTAGGAGGGCAGGGGACCCTTCTTGCCTCAAAGCTTTTGGGCCGTGTCCTGACGCTGCGCGGTTACGATGTAAAGGTAAGCGAGGTCCACGGAATGAGTCAGCGCGGCGGCAGCGTTGTAACATATGTGAGGTTCGGCGAAAAGGTAAGCTCGCCGGTTATCGACAAGGGCGAAGCGGACGTCATTATTTCCTTTGAGATGCTCGAAGCCGCACGCTGGCTCGACTGTCTGAAACCCGGCGGGCAGATAATAGCAAACACTCAGCAGATAAACCCGATGCCGGTCGTTTCGGGCGCGGCGGAATATCCCGAAAAAATTACGGAGAAGTTAAAGGCAGCCGGCGCAAAGGTCGACGCGGACGATTTTCTGTCGATAGCGGTGGAGGCCGGCAGCGCCCTTGCGGTGAATATAGCGCTGATGGGCAGATTTTCGCGGTATTTCCCCGAGATCGATGTCGAGACCTGGCGCGAGGCGATAGCCCAGAGCGTACCGCCAAAGTTTAAAGACGTGAACCTCCGGGCCTTCGCGCTCGGCAGGGGCGAATGACAAATCAACGGGTCGAGAGATATGACGGGCAATATGACAGATCGTTAGTTGTGGGGGCGAGTATGTATGCACAAAAAGAAAAGCAAAATAGTCATAGCTTTGTTGGCGGCCACGTTAGTAGTAGTTTCCGCAGCGGTTTGGGTCTGCACGCCCGGGGAACGGGTCGCTCATTTTATCAGAGCTCACAATGAAGATTTGTCTGATATTGCATCCGCTTGTTTGACTGGGAATGTTTCTGTCGGAAGTTACCGCGGGGTAAGTGCCGGGGAATTATATGATGGAGAGCATCCCATCGTCCAATTTAATACATATGGCTGGGGCTTGATCCCATATATGGGCTTTTACTATTCACCTGACGGTACGCCCGCTGCCTTTCAGAACGTGAATGTAGAGTTGACGCTTGTGGGTGATAATATATGGAAATGGACTGACGGAACGGATAATCACGGCATGACGAAGAAAATCTATGACTGCTGGTATTATTTTGAAGCGTGGCTATGAGCTTATTCGGCGACGATGTGAACCATAAGATTGTTTAATAAATATGTAAATTCCGATTTATCCGTAAGATGAATTTAAATACGCTCGTTTCTATGCCAAAAAGCAGACGGCTTAGGCGGATTTTTTTGTTTGGTGGACATAGACGCGATTATTTCTCCGTGAGACAACCGAGGCAATCATTTACGTTGAGGGCGGTCGGGCAGCAAAAGCAACGCTTCTGTTTCCGGCTTTGTTCCACAAAGCCGCGCTTTGCGGGAACCCGTTTTGTCGCAAGCTCCATATCGCTTGCGGTACCTTTATTATTATATTTCTGGCGTCACCGCTCATTCCTCGCTGTTGAAATGTTGCATATTGACTTTTTGTCAGCTGTTACCTGCCCCCGTCGCGGACTACGTATCGTTCGCGGCGGCATTTTTATGTACTGCTATATGCCGCCGCTCATTCACTCCGTCGCGCCGGGGGTCTATTTGTGCAAAGCTCCGGCTCCCTGCTCCTGCCGCAGCCCCGGGCGAAGCCCGCCCCGCGCGGAGCGCGGGGCCAGCGGCAGCTTCGCTGCCGCTGCGGCGGCCTCCGGCCGCCG
>CANRHA010000210.1 GCA_947630315.1 uncultured Clostridia bacterium | reverse complement strand
GTGGGGTGATTCAAATAGCATGAGAAAATTTCCGCAAGGAAATTTGCGAATACCTTTTTATAGTGCGTGGACGCGCGTTGTATTGCTTTATTATCCAAGGCGCACAATGTACTGGATTATTTAAAATAGTATGAGCGCAGCGAATACCTTTTCACCAATTGTGGGCAGCCGCACTTTGTCACTCCCACCTATCGGATAGAGTTTCTGTCTTCTGATTTCTGCCCTCCGTCTTCTACCCGGATAGCATTCGCGTAGCGAATACCTTTTAACAAAGGCTGTGTCGGGTGACAAAGTACAAGTCCACTTCAACCCTCCTCTCAACCGAATCCCTTTCCTCCCACCGTGCCTCACCCTTCCTCTGTCACTCTTCCTTACAGTAATGCGTTCTACCCTCTATCCTCTACCTTACCGGGGCCGAGGTGCGGCACGACCGGCAACATTCCGAAAAGCCGGAGCGGCCGAAAATTCGCCGGATTTTTCCGACTGATCGGGGCCGCCGGGTAACTCCCCCCTCTTTCTTCCCCCTTCTCTTTCCCCCTTCCCCTCATACCCTATCCCCTATATATAACCCCTAATATATACCCCCCTTGATGGAGATATACCACGCGCGCGCGAATGATTGTGGCCGCCCTCTTTCCCCTTTCCCCTTCCCCCGAAAAGTTCCCGGCGGGTTGTTCCGTCTGCTTTTTTTCTCTCCTGAAAATCAGCGGCGAAAACATCAAGCCAACAGAAAAAGCCCGGTTGAGCCTTTCAACAGCAGAGAGGCGCGCCCGGGTTTTCTTGTTCCCTTTTTCTTTTTCTTTCTTTCCTATTCTCCCTCGGGGCGGTTAGCCGTTCCGGGGGGTGTGTTATCTTGCGACGGCTGCGGCGTCCGGCGTTCTGGTTGCCTCCGAATCCTCGGCGCGGTCGCGTTCGATTGCTTCAGCGATTGCCCGAGCTATGAAGGCGTTGACGCTCTCGCCGGTGCTGTCGGCGTGGGCTTTGATTTCGTCCTTGTAGCCTTTCGGAACGGTTAGGTTTATTCGGTCGTAGGCTTTATTTATATATCTGTTTTTGACTGCTGCGGAAGTTTTTCCCAAGTTTCTCGCCTCTCTTTCTGTTCTTTCTTATGCCTGAAATTATATCACATTTGTTGCATATTGCGCAAGTATGCAAAACTAACAAGAATACTTGCGCAAGTTTGTGTAAAATGTCAATTTACATACATGCGCAAGTATGATATAATATTTCTTGTAAGGCAAGGGTAAAACCCTTTCACAGAGAGGAGGGAGGTAAAGTGTGCGAAATGCAGGCAACTGCCGAGTATCTTTTGAAGCTGGTGCTTGAGCTAATAGACAAGTGCGAAAGCTTGGAAGAACTCCGAAAAGCGGTTGAAAATGTTCTCAAACTAGCCTCCCCAAATGTTCCATTCCCGGGCGCGGATGTTACATTTCCGTTATTGAATTTCCGCGGCGGCGGGGGTATAATTGACCCATAAAACCGAAAGGAGAACAGTTATGCAATTCAACGAAACGCTTGCCCTGCTGCGAAAATCGCGGGGTTTTACTCAGGAAAAGTTAGCCGAGCGGCTCGGCGTATCACGTCAGGCGGTCGCACGGTGGGAGGCGGGAGAAACCGCGCCCGACGTCTACATTCTGAGCGATCTTTCCGAAATTTTCGGGATCTCTGCGGACGGTTTGCTTAACGGTGTTGATGAAGCTTCGCTTTCCGCGCCGGCCGATCATTCTCCCAAGCCGGCGGAGATATCTGAAAAAAGCGCCGCCTCCTTGCCACTTCGGACAAAGCTTAAATTTGCAACAATTGTCATGGCGATTATTGCCGTAACCGTTACGGCCAACATAGGCATTATAAAGCTTTCGGACATGAGATCTCAGAAAGCGGAAAACGTCTACAGCCCGACCGGTACGGATACTCCGAGGCTCACGAGTCTTTCAAACGCCTCTGAAACTGAATTTTGGACGGCTGATGAATATGAAAAATGGGCCGAGGAGCAGCTTAAGATTTACCGTGAAAAATATGAAAACGGCGAGGAGGTCCTGTGGCACACGGAGGAGGGCGACGTTTACCGCGCGCTGACCGAGGAAGACATCAAAAAAATTGAAGATTACTTTGACGAGACCTTGGCGGCAATTAAAAACGGCGATCTTATCACGAAGGACGAGATTGTTTTCTGGACTGACGAAAGCGGCAAAACGTACTTTGCAACGTATGATGACGTCTTTGTCACCGATGCGACGGGCGAGACCGCGATAATTGAAAATGACGACAGTTTTCTGACGTTTGACGATGCGGCAATTACGGTCGAGACAGTTTTCGGAGAGACCGCCGCGCAGGGGAATGCCGAAAATAAATGTCAGACATTTGAGGAGATATTCGCAAAATATGAAAAATACGGCTTGAAGTATTATGAAAATGACGGCGAACGCATGCTCTATTACAACGGAGAGGCGGTAGGCAGATTCATCGACGAAGACCCCTACGGCGGCATTTTTATTTTTTCCCCCGACGGCGCCGGAACCCTTACGGTACGGGCGGAGTACGATCTGAACGGAAAACTGAGCGGCGTATCGCCCTCGGAATAAAAACGCATAACAAATAGGTAGTGACAACCCGGCAGGGTTATGGTATAATACTCAAAAAGGAGTGATACCATGAATCAAACAGATATAAAAACTTTTGCCGATATGCTTGCGCGGGCGCGCAGGGCGGTGTTCTTTGGCGGGGCAGGGGTCTCGACCGAGAGCGGAGTTAAGGATTATCGCAGCAAGGACGGCCTTTACACTACGGTCAAGCAATACGGAGTTTCGCCCGAAACGATACTCAGCCACAGTTTTTTCTTTGAACACACAGACGTTTTTTATGATTTTTATTATAAGTATTTTCTCAGCGCAGAGGTCAGACCCAATCCCGCGCATATTGCTCTTGCAGAGCTTGAAAAGCGCGGAATATTGCGCTCGGTGGTGACTCAGAACATAGACGGGCTTCATCAGGCAGCGGGAAGCAGGACGGTGCGCGAGCTTCACGGAACGGTAATGCGCTATCACTGTTGTGACTGCGGCGAAGAATTTTCGGTTGATGACGTCAAAAAGGCGAGGGGAGAGATTCCTCACTGCCGTTCCTGCGGCGGGATCATCAAACCTGACGTTGTACTTTATGAGGAACCGCTTGACGCCCAAACCCTGACCGACGCCATCAGGGATATTGCCTCGGCCGATCTTTTAATAATCGGCGGAACATCGATGACGGTTTACCCTGCGGCGGGGCTGGTCCAGTATTTTCAGGGTGATTCCATCGTGCTGATAAACCGCGATGAAACGCCGTATGACAGTGCCGCGAGCCTTGTTTTCCGCGATAAGATCGGCGAGGTGATGAGTACGGCGCTGACGCTCTTAGATGTTAGGTGTTAGAGGGTAGGTGTTAGAAGCGGGAGGAAGGCTTCTGCTCCTGAGGCAGGGGAGATGGGGGAGAGAGCTTGGCGGTGCGGGCCGTAGGCTGCTGCGTTGCCGCAGGCCCCGGGCGAAGCCCCGGCGGCCCCGGAGGGGCCGCCGCAGCGCGCCTGCGGCGC
>CANRHA010000209.1 GCA_947630315.1 uncultured Clostridia bacterium | reverse complement strand
CTCGGCCTATTGCGCGGTATCTCTTGCCCGCGACAGGCTCGTTATATTCAAGGCCGGTGGGCAGGATTATCGCGCAGGCAACGCCGTGAGGGGTATCATACAATGCGCTGAGGCCGTGGGCCATCGAATGAACTATGCCGAGACCGACATTTGAGAAGCCCATGCCGGCTATATACTGGCCGAGGGCCATGCCTTCTCTGCCCTCGTCGGTGTTTTGGACCGCCCCGCGGAGATTTGCCGAAATAAGGCGGATAGCTTCAAGATGGAACATGTCCGATATTGCACAGTGGCCTGCCGTTATATAGCCCTCAATTGCGTGGGTGAGGGCGTCCATGCCCGTCGCAGCAGTAAGGCTTTTAGGCATCGTAGACATCATATCGGGATCAACAACGGCGATCTCGGGGATATCATTAACATCAACACAGACAAATTTGCGCTTTTTCTCGACATCGGTAATAACATAGTTGATAGTAACCTCTGCCGCCGTGCCGGCCGTTGTGGGAACGGCAATAGTAAATACGGCGTGTTTTTTTGTGGGAGCTACGCCCTCAAGAGAACGTACGTCGGCAAACTCGGGGTTGTTGGCGATTATTCCTATTGCCTTGGCGGTGTCCATCGCCGAGCCGCCGCCGACCGTAACAATGCAATCCGCGCCGCTTGAATTGAACGCCTTTACTCCGTTCTGAACATTTTCGATTGTAGGATTCGCCTTTATATCGCTATATACCGTATAGGGGTATTTTGCGGCATCCATAAGAGAAGTAACTTTTTGGGTAACGCCGAATTTCAAAAGATCGGGATCGGTGCAGACAAAGGCCTTTTTATAGCCCTTTGCCGTCAGCTCGGGGAGGATATTTTCGATAGCTCCCTTGCCGTGATACGAAACGGTGTTTAGAACGATTCTGTTAGCCATAATAAAAACTCCTTTCATCTCGGGAAAACCCGTATTGATATCATTTTACCATAAATTTTTAAAAAATCAAGGGGGAATTTTGTGAAAGATTACGGAAAGTGAGAGGGGCGCGGTTGGGTGTGTATTGAATCTTTGCGCGGAGGTCATGGGGCGGTGCGTTACCAGGTATTCGGCCGGCAGGGCTTCTGCTCCTCGGATAACTTTCGGTGAAAACGGTAGGCGGTGTGGGAGGCTGCGCTTGCATAGGGTTTCTGCGGCGCCGTCGCCCCGGGCGAAGCCCGCCCCGCGCGGAGCGCGGGGGCCAGCGGCAGCGAAGCTGCCGCTGCGGCGGCCTCCGGCCGCCGGGGCTTCGCCTGGGGTAACGGCAGAGAACAGAGGTCAGAAAACAGAAATCAGACCCGGGAGGACAAGGGTAGCGGACAGCAGGAATTTGCGATAGGAGCAGAAGGTTGCGACAACAGTGGCAGAGAGTTCGGCTTACTCACGCGCTTTCATCTTGCAGTCAGCCCGGTAAAAGCGCTTCCGACTTCTGTCATCTGATCTCCGCCCTCTAAGGGTGTGTCCATTCCACCGCATTATTCGCTCAATTTAAATCCGTCACCGAAAGTGACATCTTTAAACTCTAACATCTAACATCTAATATCTAATATCTATGACGTGTCCGCTTCGGCCACGTCCGCCCTCTAATTGCCCCTTGACAATCCTCGCACGCTGTATTATAATTATTGTTATGTAACACCAATTATAATACATAAGGAGCCGTTATCATGCCGCCAAAAGCTAAAATAACAAAAGAAATGATCGTAAACGCCGCCTTCGATATTGCACGCGAAAGCGGCTGGGAGAACATCAACGCGCGAAACGTCGCAGGCCGGTTAGGCTGCTCAACGCAGCCCGTCATGTACCATTTCGCGACGGTCGACGAGCTGAAAAAGGCCGCCTACGCCAAGGCCGATCTCTACCACTCCGAGTACCTGATGAGCGTCAAAAGCCCGCAAATCATGCTCGAAATTGGGCTGAATTACATACGCTTCGCGATCGAGGAGCCGCACCTGTTCCGCTTCCTCTTTCAGTCCGATTTTTTTGCCGGATCAACTTTGCTCGAGATGATCGACGCCGAGGAGCTCGTTCCCGTCCTTTCGGCGATGCAGCAGGCCGTCGGCGGCAGCATGAAACAAGTTAAAGAAATCTTTATAATGATTTTTCTGTTCGCCCACGGCTACGCGAGCATCATCGCCAACAACTCCTTGAAATACGATGAGGATCTCATAAAATCGCAGATGGAGCGGGCATACAGGGGCGCAAAATTATCAGTTCAGGGGGAATCGAAATGAAAGATCAAAAAGTTAAAGATGTAAATAAAAAGACCGCCGTGATCACAGCGATCGGCGCGGCGATAATGATTTTATTGACGTTTTCTAAGATCATTCCGACATCAAATGTTGCGGGGTATTCCGTGTTTGTCGGCATCGCGTTTTTCTTCATCACAGAGGCGGTCGCCAAAACTCCGCGGCCCGAATCGGGTTTGCGGTTCAACACCGTTTTGGAGGATCTCAAAAAACCGGGCGTTGCCGTCTGGGCGGTGCTGCCAATTCTGAGCGGCATTGTAACCGGAGTTGCCGGTAACATGATTTTCGGCGAAGAATTTGAAGCGCATATATTGGGCCGCGCGGGAGAAATTCTGACCTTAGATAAGGCCGCGCTGATGGTCGTACAGGTCGTAATTGCGGCATTTGGCGAGGAGATAGCGTACCGCGGATTCTTCCTCGGCAAGGGCATTAAGCTGTGTCCGTTCTGGCTCTGCGCCGTGGCGTCTTCAGCCGTTTTTGCCGCCGGGCATATCGCCGCGGGAAACGTGGAAATCGTGATTTTTGACGTCGCCTGCGTGTTTATTGACAGTCTGATTTTTTCGATTATCTACCGCAAATCAGGCAACTGCGTCGTGAGCACGATCTCGCATATTTTAGCAAACCTGATATCAATTTTGGGGATGTCGGTACTCTTTTAAAAGCTTGCCGAGTCGTGTTTGTGATTGATATTTTCTCATACGCGATATGCTTTATAATGTAAATTTAAATTTGTGAAGGAAAGATGTCATGATAAGAGAAATTTCGGAAAATGATTTTGACGGCCTTATGTCGCTTTATATGCAATTGCATGATGATCCGCTTCCCAAAAAGGACGGCAGGGTCATGGCAGTATGGAAAAATATTCTTAATGACATAAATCATCACATAATAGTTGCGGAAGAAAACGGCGTTCTGGTGTCGTCCTGCGTGTGCGTGATCGTTCAGAATCTGACCCACGAACAGCGCCCGTACGCCCTGATCGAAAACGTTATCACCGACGAAAAGCACAGAAAAAAGAGCTTTGCAACGGCATGTCATAATTTTGCGAGGGAAATTGCCGTGCGCGAAAATTGCTACAAAATCATGCTGCTGACCGGCTCAAAAAGCGCGGATACGCTGCGTTTTTATGAGCGCGCCGGGTTTAACAGGAACGATAAGACGGGGTTTGTGATGTGGCTGTAACCGCGCAGCGGCCGCGGGTTTTGTCGGCTGCGGGCTTTCGTTCCTGCCGGTTTGTGCCTGCGGGCAGAAGGTTGGGTTGGGGCGGTAATTGGCGGCTTTCTGCTCCTGAGGGTGGCCCGGGCGAAGCCCCGGC
>CANRHA010000208.1 GCA_947630315.1 uncultured Clostridia bacterium | reverse complement strand
CCACGGCGTTTTGGACTGTTCGTTTACCGGGGCCGTTTCGGGCGCGGATATGACCCTGCCGCTGCCCTCGGTAGGCGCTACAGAGAACATTATGCTTGCCGCGGCGGTAGGAACCGGCGAAACGGTTATAAGAAACGCCGCGCGCGAGCCGGAGATATCCGACCTCGCCGGGTTTTTGAACGCCTGCGGGGCAGATATTTCCGGGCAGGGCAGCTCTACTGTATCTATAAAAGGGGTAAGCGGGCTTCACGGCTGCGAATATACCGTAATGCCCGACAGGATAGTCGCCGCAACATATATGGGCGCGGCGGCGATAACCGGCGGCGAGCTTATGCTCAGCTCGGTTAGGCCGGCCGATATGTACTCTACCGTTTCGGTATACGAACAGATGGGCTGCAGCGTTTACCCCTACGCCGATAGGATCTATATAAGCGCAAAAAAGCCTCTTTCGGCGGTAAAAACCATCAGAACGATGCCCTACCCGGGCTTTCCCACCGACTGCCAGCCGATAGTTATGGCGGTCCTTACGCGGGCGAGGGGCACATCGGTAATAGTTGAGAATATATTCGAGAACCGCTTTCGCGCGGCGCCGGAGCTCAGAAGAATGGGCGCCGATATAAAAGCCGAGGGCAAGGTCGCGGTGATAGAGGGGGCGTCAAAGCTCTCGGGAACCGCCGCCGTAGCTACCGATCTGCGGGCGGGCGCGGCCCTTGTTATAGCGGGGCTTGCCGCCGACGGTACCACAACGGTATCGAATTTAAAGTACATCGACAGGGGATACGAGTCTGTGGAAACGGCTCTGAGGAGCATAGGCGCAAAGATAAAACGGGCATAGCGCCGAAAGGAAAGGAAGTGCCGCAAAATGAAGGACGTAGTAAAGGTACAGAACGAGCCTGCGCGTTCGCCGAGACCCCGAAAGCGCCGCCGCAACCTTACGCTCCACTATATAATGTTCATCGCCGCGGCCGTAGCGCTGTTTCTCATTCTTGCAAGAACTGTGCTGTTCAGGATAGACGAGTACGACATTACCGGCAACAGCATTTACACCAACGATCAGATACTCAGCGCCGGCGGATTGAAGTACGGCAAAAACATGTATGGGATAAATATAGGCCGCACCGAAAAGCGCATCAAGGATAATCTTATCTACATTGAAGATATAAAGCTGCGGCGGAAGCTGCCGAACAGGTTTATAATAAACGTTACCGAGGCCAAGGCGTACGCCTGCTGCGAATATGAAGGCTCGCGCTACGCGATAATAACAAAGAGCGGCAGATACCTTGAGACCGAACAGTTGGGTGCAAGGGCCGGGCTTATCCAGATAAAGGGAATGGAGCTCAAAAACGTCGCCATAGGTTCCGATTTTGAATCGGAAGACGAAACGAAAAAGACTATTATCCTCGATCTGCTCGAATCGATAGACGATATATGCCCCGGAAAGATAACCGATATAGACATTACCGACCGCACGAACATAGTGATGATATACGACGGCAGGATAGAGGTCGATTTCGGAAGCTCGCTCGACTACGAGTATAAGCTTAGGTATGTGTCCACTCTGATAGAAAACAACCTTGAACCCGAGGCCGAGGGCACCGTTATCTATCACAGCGCCGCCGCGGGGGCCTCGTTTATCAGAAAAGAGGACATGGAGCTCACCGAACAGGAGCGCGAAGCGATGCACAACGCCCAGCAGAACGCCCCCGAAAGCGATCAGAACGCCGACGAGGGCGATCAGGTCGAAAATTGATAAAACTTTCCTGAAAATAATTCAAAAAAACTATTGCCAAATCGGAATTTATGTGATACTATAATACTATATTTAGTTTTTGAACATTGTGTTTATGATTATATATGGATATTGGAGGATGTAGAAAATGGGATTCATCATGGAAAACGAAGGAATCGATCTCGCTAAGATCAAGGTCGTAGGCGTAGGCGGCGGCGGTGGCAACGCTTTGAACTGCATTGTATCCACCGGTATCCAGAATGTTGAATATATCGCCGTGAACACCGACGCTCAGGCTCTCAAGAACTCAAAGGCGACCATGAAGATACAGATCGGCCAGAAGCTGACCCACGGCCTCGGCGCCGGCGGAAGACCCGAAGTCGGCGAAGGCGCGGCCCAGGAATCGAAGGACGAGATCTGCGACGCTTTAAAGGGTGCGGATATGATATTTATTACTGCGGGCATGGGCGGCGGAACCGGAACCGGCGCGGCCCCCGTTGTAGCCGAGATCGCAAGAGACATGGGCATTTTAACGGTCGCGGTAGTGACAAAGCCGTTTATGTTTGAGGGAGCCAAGAAGCTCGCTCAGGCCGAGAGGGGAATAGACGCCCTGCTAAAAAATGTCGACTCGCTTGTAGTGATACCCAACCAGAAGCTTCTTACCGGCAAGGAAAACCTGACCATGCGTCAGTCGTTCGCCCTCGCCGACGACATACTTAAGACCGCTGTGCTCTCCGTTACCGAGCTTATCCTCAGACACGGCGAGATCAACGTTGACTTTGCCGACGTTCAGACGATAATGAAGGACGCAGGCTACGCGCACATGGCGATAGGCCACGGCGAAGGAAAAGACAAGGTTGCCGACGCCGTTCAGCAGGTCATTTCCAGCCCGCTTCTCGAGACCTCTATCAAGGGTTCAAGAAGACTTCTCATCAACATCACGATGTCGGAAGACATTGTTGCCGGCGAGATCGCCGAGCTCACCGATACCATCACCAAGGCTGCGGCCGAGGACGTAAACCTCATCTTCGGCGCGGACTTCAAGGAAGACCTCAACGACGCCATCGACCTTATTGTCATCGCTGCGGACTTTGATGAGTATCAGCCTGAGCCGGAGGCGCAGCCGGAAGACGAACCCGCCGCCGAGGGTGAAGATCACCCGAGAACCGGCGACCCGTTCTACGATAACCTCTGGGGATTCCTTAACAAGTAAATTATTTATACGAACCAAAGGCGGTCGCGTTTTGCGGCCGCTTTTGCTGTGGGGGCAGAGGTGCGAGTAGAAGGCAGAAGTCAGATGTCAGAAGACAGAAACTCTCACTGATAGGCGGGAGTGACAGAGCGAGGCGCTTTTAGATGTTAGGTAATAGATGATTAGAATTTGGAACGCCTTACTGTAAGTAATAGTGACAGAATGCGACCACACCGCGTTGATGAAAAGGTATTCGCTACGCGAATGCTATTTTAAATGAACCAGTTCATTGTGCGGCATTCATGGAAATGCAAGACAAATCGACGCTGACACACTATAAAAAGGTATTCGTAAATTTCCTTGCGGAAATTTTCTCATACTATTTGAATCACCCCACCCCCGCCCCCTCCCCTCGAGGGGAGGGGGCGCTGCGAAACCATGGGTATTCTGCACAGACTGGGAGGGGGAGGGGTGCGAGTAGAAGACAGAGTGCAGATGTCAGAAGACAGAAACGCTACTTATGGGGGAGCGTGACAGAGAGTGTCACCGCCCATTCAATTGTAAAAAGGTATTCGCTACGCTCATGCGATTTTAGTTGCCCCTCCCCTAACCCCTCCCCGGTGGGGAGGGGAAACGCTGGGCACAGACTTGTAGGGGAGTG
>CANRHA010000207.1 GCA_947630315.1 uncultured Clostridia bacterium | reverse complement strand
GCGGTGCGAAGCCATGGGCTTCTGCGCAGGTTGGGAGGGGGTAGGGTGAACTGCGATAGCATGAGCGGAAGTTTTCAGGAACAGTTATGAGCAGCTATCAGAAATTTTTTCAGAGGCGTTGCAAGGTTTGGAGACCGCGAGCGAATACCCTTTTAGATAATAGATGTTAGATGAATAGAAGATAGAACGCTCTATCAAAGCGTGCGGAAAGCAAAAGGGCGTGCGGGCGCGCCGGAACTCTCTGTCACCGTTGCCACAACCTTCTGCTTTTACCGCAAGCCCCTGCTGTCCGCCGCCCTTGTCCTCCCGGGTCTGATTTCTGATATCTGACTTCTGATATCTGCCGAAGGCCCGGGCGAAGCCCCGGCGGCCCGGAGGGCCGCCGCAACGCGCCTGCGGCGCGCTGGCCCCGCGCTCCGCGCGGGGAGGGCTTCGCCCGGGCCATCGGTCCTGCAGCGCCCTGCGTAGAAGCGCACCCCTAAAGCGCACTCCCCCGCCGGACTTTGCAAGGCCGGGCAGAACAGCCGCCGCGCCGCCGACATGAAACCACGCGCCGCCCTCAGAACACCGTCGTGCCGGATATCCCATATATTCTCACCCGGGAGTGTCCATTCCCCCACGCATTATTCGCTTAATTTAAATCCGTCACGAAGGTAACTCCTTTAAACTCTAACATCTAACTTCTAATATCTATCCTCTTGATGTGGCCTTTGGCCACATTTCCCCGCCCCATGCGCTTGACAAGCGGAGTTTTTCATACTAATATAGTAAAAAATACTTTCCGAGGAAGATGAACATGAATATAATCGACTGCCACTGTCATATTTATCCCGATAAGATCGCCGCAAAGGCCACCGAAAGCATAGGTAAATTTTATGATCTGCCGATGCGATACGGGGGCACCGCCGCGGAAATGATCAGGGAAAGCCGGAACGCCGGCATCACCCACAGCGTTGTTTTTTCCGTAGCTACAAAGCCCTCTCAGGCCGCAAGCATCAACAGGTTTATTTCCGAAGAGGTGAACGCCGAAAAGGGCCGCCTTGTCGGCCTCGGGGCGGTTCACCCGGACAGCGAAAATCAGCGGGAAGATATCGAGAACCTTGTTTCTCTCGGGCTGAAGGGCGTTAAGCTTCACCCCGATATTCAGGCCGTTGCCCTTGATGATCCGCGCTGCCTTGAAATTTACAGGATCTGCCGGGAATTTGACCTCACCGTTTTGATACATATGGGGGATCTTAGATATGATTACTCCGCGCCCGACAGGCTTATCCGCGTTCTTGAAGAATTTCCCGGGCTGAGGGTTATAGGCGCACACCTCGGAGGCTGGAGCGTATGGGAGGAGGCCGAAAACAAGCTGAACAGGTTTGAAAATCTCATGGTCGACTGTTCGTCTACCCTTGCATTTATGGAACCCGAGCGTGCAAGAGATCTCATAAGGGGCTACGGGGCGGAAAGGGTCCTTTTCGGCACGGACTACCCGATGTGGGATTTCAAAGACGAGCTTAAGCGGTTCGACGCCCTTGGCCTCCGTTCGGACGAGGCGGAAAGGATACTCTGGAAAAACTCGGCGGAAATATTCGGGATAAAATAAAAAACGGCGCCTGCGCGGCTGCAAATTCTACAATTGCACCGCCCCGGGCGCTTTTTACTTCTGTTGAAAATTCCTATTGATTTGCCTTTTTTGGGATAGTATAATACTAAGTTGGAAAAAAGTGAGCAATTGAACAGGGCTGAGATCGAGGCAGAGATGTACCGACCGCAAAGGTTCGCCTGAGGCTGGCCTGAGCCGGCGGCAGGCCGGGCTTGAAGCCGCATCGCGCCGAAAGCAGCAGCGATACCCGGAAGTGCGGCGCGCGAGGCAGCTGTGCCGGCGGGCTATACGGGGCTCGCGGATAGCCCGGGGCTTGGGCGAAGCCCCGGCGGCCCCTGCGGGGCCGCCGCCTCGCGCGCTCGCGCGCGAGGTAGGCCGTTCCGAAGGAACGGCCAAGGGCTTCGCCCCAGGCAGCGGCTCTGCCGAGACCCGGTCAGGGGCAGAAGGGCCGGCGCAGGGGTCTCTGCCCGCAGAGGACCCGGGCGGAGGCAGGCGCGGAGCCCTCAATCCCCATGGCCGCGCAAAACTTCGAGCCCCCATCAACTAACAACTAACTACTATTCTCTAACTACTATCCGGCCCGCTCACTTTCAAAACTTTAAAATTCAGGGAGAGATTGATTTTGGTAAGAAACGATTTAAGAAACGTCGCCATTATTGCCCACGTTGACCACGGCAAAACCACCCTCGTCGACGGAATGCTCAGGCAGAGCGGAACCTTCAGACAGAATCAGGTCGTCAACGAAAGGGTCATGGACTCGAACGACATTGAACGCGAAAGGGGCATAACCATTCTCGCGAAAAACACCTCGGTAATGTATAAGGACGTTAAGATAAATATCGTCGATACGCCCGGCCACGCCGATTTCGGCGGAGAGGTCGAGAGAATTTTAAAGATGGTAGACGGCGTCATCCTGCTTGTCGACGCCGCCGAGGGGCCTATGCCCCAGACGAGGTTTGTTTTGCAGCACGCCCTTGAACTCGGCCACCGCGTTATTATCGTCATAAATAAAATAGACCGCCCCGACGCGAGAATAGATGAGGTCATCGACGAATGCTATGAGCTTCTTATGGATCTCGGCGCGGCCGACGATCAGCTTGACAGCCCTATACTCTTCTGCTCCGGCAGAGACGGCACCGCCTCGCTCGACGAAAACGTTCCGGGCACCGACCTAATTCCCCTGTTTGATAAAATTCTGGAATACATTCCCGCCCCCGAGGGCGACCCGGACATGCCCTTCCAGATGCTCGTAAGCTCTATCGACTACAACGAGTACGTCGGCAGAATAGCCATAGGCAAAATAGAGCGCGGCTCGGTAAAGGTAAATCAGGAAGTGATGATAGGCGACTACCATCACACAAAAAAAGAATACCGCGGAAAGGTAGTAACGCTTTACCAGATAAACGGCCTTGAACGAACCCCCGCCGAAACCGCCACCGTCGGCGATATAGTTTGCATAAGCGGCATCGAAAACATCACTATCGGCGACACGGTTTGCGACTATCAGAACTTTGAGCCGCTGCCATTTGTAAAGATAAGCGAACCCACCGTTGAAATGACCTTCTCGGTAAACGATTCGCCTTTTGCGGGCAAAGAGGGCAAATATGTGACGTCGCGGCACCTGCGCGACAGGCTTTTCAGAGAGCTTTTGAAGGACGTCTCTCTCAGGGTTTCAGAGACCGACTCTACCGATTCCTTCAAGGTCGCGGGGCGCGGCGAGATGCACCTTTCTATCCTCATAGAAAATATGCGCCGCGAGGGCTACGAGATGGGCGTTTCGACCCCGAGGGTCCTCTATAAAGAGGTCGACGGCAAGCTCTGCGAACCGGTAGAGGAACTCGTTGTAGACGTTCCCGAAAACTCGGTAGGCGCGGTCATGGAAAAAATGGGCGCACGCAAGGGCGAAATGGTGTCAATGACTCCTATGGGGTCAAGAATGAGGGTCGTGTTCCATGTTCCCGCAAGAGGACTTTTCGGATACCGCAACGAATTTCTGA
>CANRHA010000206.1 GCA_947630315.1 uncultured Clostridia bacterium | reverse complement strand
GGACTGCTATGGGGAAGCCTGGGCCGCAGGTCTCCTGTCCGAGCACCTGATCTACGACAAGAACAAGCGCAACCCCTGGCAGTGGGAGAAGTTGCCCGGACATGAACGGAACGAGGCTCTGGACTGCAACAACTACGCCAGAGCTGCCTGGAAGGCCTCCCCCCTCAACCTTGAGGCGAAGGCGGCACGGCTTGCGAAGGCCAGAGGCCAGAAGGTCGAGAAACAGAGACCCGCACCGGCACCGAAGCCGCCAAAGCAGAAGAAACGGGGCAACCGCCTCGGCTTCGATGGGTGGAAAAACCATGACCAAGACTGTCATCAAGTACAGGCTCGACTGGCGGGTGAAAACCCTGGAGAAGCTGTACAAGGCCTACGAGGCGCTGGTGGAGACTGGCGTCAAGTCCTACCAGATGGACGATCGGACCCTTACCAGACTGGACCTCCCGGCACTGTCTGCGGAGATCTCCAAGCTGGAGGATGAAATCGACCAGCTGGACTCCATGCTTGCGGGAGCGTCCGCCAGGAAAGCCTGGGCCGTGATCCCGCGAGATTGGTAAGGGTAATGGCCCAACAGGGCTTTACCAGGGCGAGGCGGGAGCTTTACTCCTTTCCGCCCGCCTTGCCCGAATATACATAAGGAGGTGAGCGATATCAGGAAGCAATTCAAACCGCAGGCGAAGGGATACAGCGAAGCCGGTGCCAGCCGCACCAGGCGCTCCATGCGTGACTTCACTCCCTCTTCCGGCAGCCCTCAGGAGGACATCGACAGCAACAACTACACGCTCCGGCAGCGTTCCAGGATGCTCTACATGGGCGCACCCGTGGCCGCTGGCGCCATCAACACCAACCGGACCAACATCGTCGGCACCGGGCTGACCCTTCAGGCAACGCCAGACAACCGGGTTCTGAAACTCTCTCCGGAGGCTCTGAAAGAATGGCAGGCAACCGTAGAGGCAGAATTTTCCCTTTGGGCGGACTCCAGATCCTGCGATGCTCTGGGAATTAACAACTTCTATGAGCTGCAGGAAATGATCCTCCGCTCCTGGCTGATGAACGGCGACGTGTTTGTTCTCATCAAACGGGGCAAGCCTACTCCCTTCAACCCATACGGCCTCCGGCTGCATGTGGTAGAAGCGGACCGGGTGTGCAACCCTGGCACCTCCTACGGTTTCATGGGGGACACCCGGATGGAGATCCCGGCCGGGCAGCCTGGCGCAGGCCACATGGTCTATGACGGTGTGGAAGTCGATCCGACTGGCGCGGTCGTGGCCTACTACGTCTGCAACTGCTACCCCTTTGAGATCTGGCCGAACCGGGATATCACCTGGACCCGCGTGGAAGCCAGAGGCAGCCGCACCGGCCTCCCGAACATCCTGCACATCATGCAGTCCGAACGCCCGGACAGTTACCGCGGCGTGCCGTACCTGGCGAAGTCCATCGAACCGATGCTCCAGCTGAGGCGCTACACGGAATCCGAACTGATGGGTGCGCTGGTACAGACATTCCACACCGCGTGGGTCACCAGCAAGACCAACACGGCAGAGCTGCCCTTCAACGAAACCGGAGCCGGTGACATTGAAGGCGTGGAGGACTCCATCTCGGAGGATGAAAACGAGTACGAGATGGGACCCGGCACCGTGTTCCACCTGGAACCGGATGAGGATGTCAAGTTCGGCAACCCCACACTTCCCACGGCTGGCTTTGAGAACTTTGTCAAGCAAGTCGTAAAGATTGCCGGAGCGGACTGGGAACTCCCCTATGAGATGCTCATGAAAGAGTTCACGGCCAGCTACTCAGCATCCCGTGGTGCTCTCCTGGAGGCCTGGAAGGCCTTCCGGATGCGGCGCAAGTGGTTCGCGGATGACTTCTGCAACCCGGTGTATGAGCTCTTCCTGTCTGAAGCTGTCGCCACCGGAAGGATCCAGGCACCTGGTTTCTTCCAGGACCCCCTGATCCGGAAAGCCTGGTGCTCCTGCCAGTGGATCGGACCCTCGCAGGAATCCCTGGACCCCCTGAAGGAAGTCCAGGCGAACGTTCTGCAGGTGGAGAACGGGTTCAAGACCCGCACCCAGGTCACGCGGGAAACCAGCGGCGGAGACTGGGAGGCCAACGTGAGGCAACTGGAAATGGAAAAGCAGCTGCTTGATGAGGCTGGACTGACTCCGCAACCCCCACAGCCCGCTCCCACTGAGAGCGGAGACACACAGGAAGGAAGTGAAGACGATGCCGAAAACGATCCGGAACAAGGTGTACAGCCTGGCGACGAAGGATGACTCCGCAGAGCTTACCCTCTACGGAGACATCGTGGAGTCCGTTCCAATGGACTGGTGGACCGGGAAACCGGTAGAGGGTGAATTCATTACCCTGGACACGTTCCTCCAGGACCTGGATACCGTGAAGGGGAAGAAATCCCTTGCCATCCGGCTGAACAGCTACGGCGGTGACGCTGGGGTCTCCAATACGATCCACAACCGCCTCCGGGAGCTCTCCAAAGACGGAACCGCGCTCACCTGCACCGTGGACGGCGTGGCGATGTCTGGCGGCAGCCTGATCATGTGCGCCTGCGATACCGTCAGGGTCAACCCCAGCAGCCTGATCATGATCCATAAGTGCTGGAGTGACCTCTGGGGTTCCTACAACGCAGACGAACTGCGGGACATGGCACGCACCCAGGACGCTTGGGACAATGCCCAGATCGAGATCTACCACCGCAAGACCGGCATCGGGAAGACCCAACTGTCGCACATGATGAGCGACACCACCTACATGACTGGCCGTGAAGCGGTTGAGAAGGGCTTCGCAGATGAACTCATTGAAGACGAGGAGCCCGTGGCGATCGCAGCCAGTGCGAACGGCAGAGTCCTGTTCGCGAAGGGAAGGACCTATCACCTTCCCGCCGGAGTATTCGCTCCGGACAGCATTCCCACAGTCACACCCGCAGCCCAGGCAGCGGATGAGGCAAATACACAGACGGCTGAAGCCGTCGAAGGAGGTAAACCAATGACCCTCAAGGAATTTCTGGCTCAGAACCCGGAAGCCCAGGCTGAGCTGAACGGCTCCATGGCTGAGGCCCAGAAGGCCGAGCGGGAGCGCGTGGCAGAGATCGACAAGATCGCCCACCTGTTCCCTGCTGAGATGGTCCAGGATGCCAAGTATGGCGCCAATGCCTGCACGGCTGAGAAGCTGGCCTATCGCGGCGCCATCGAGGCGGCCAAGTCTGGGCGCACTTTCCTGGCGGACATGGCCGCAGACCATAAGGAGAGCGGTGTGGAGAACGTAAGCGCCTCTCCTGCCCCCCAGAACGAGAGCCCCGAAGTGGATGCGGCGGCAGCTGCCCGCGCAGCCATGGAGCGCTTCAAAGCCATGAAGAAGGAGGCGCGCTGAGATGAACGATGAACTGGTAAGAAAGGTCGGAGATCGAGGCATTGACAACCTCATTGCCCACATCTTCCCGGCTCCCCAGGCGATGCCCGTTAAGGTAAAGGGCAAAGGAACTCTGGAGCGCGGCACGCTCCTGGGGACAAAAGACGGCGAGACCTACGAGATCATGGCAGGCGAGCAGGAAGAGCTCAAGGTCAGCTGCATCCTCTG
>CANRHA010000205.1 GCA_947630315.1 uncultured Clostridia bacterium | reverse complement strand
CCTATACTCCGATCTTGAATACCCGCTACGGTTCCGGGCAGCCGATTTTCTATCTGTCGCTGATCAGAGGAAAACCGAGGATTATGCTGTATAACTCCTCCGGTTCTCTGATCCTCGATACGTCTGTAACGCCATCATTCTCTTTGCTAAATGGCTACTGGTATTTTATCGCATGCGTGATTAAGCCAAATGCCAAGACAGCGCAATACATCCTTGGCGATAAGAGCTCCGGCACGGTTTGGCAGTCAAGTGTGCTGACCTTTACCGGAGAGCTGAACCGTAGCTGTGTGGCTGACCTCATCTGGGGAATGCACGCAGACTCCTACTGGTATGCAGGCGGCTTTGATGATTGGTTCCTCGACTGTGATTCTGATCTAACTGCCGATGACCTTGCAGAATATTTTCTGGAATCGCTCTCCGCAAACGGTGCAGACCTGACCGGTGATGTGGACGCCCTGACAACAGCAGATGTCGTCACGCTAAGAGCCACGGACTCTGTCTATCCGTCAAGCGGACAGCTCATTACTGCAGCAAGGGACTGTGGTGTGACTGGCAACGGCAGAGTTTCTGTGAAAGCAGATTACTCTCCGGGAGAGACCTCTATCTCGCTTGTGGAAACAGCCACCTCAGATGACCTCTCCACTTGGACAGAGTGGCAGGCTGTCGGTGCAAACGGCGAGCTGGAATCTCCTGCAAAGAAATACGTCAAATACTGCGTCACGCTTTCTACCACAAATACAGCAAGGACGCCTACGCTGACATCTATCAGCCTGTACGATAATCCAAAGCCGCTCTATACCAAACTTGGCTATGCAAGACCGGTCATTCTGGACTCAGACGGGAATGTGGAAGCCGTGCTGGATAACGCCTATGACATCATTGTGACCAGTGAGATCAACGGCGTGGATGAGCTGGAATTTAAGCTGCCGTTTCAGGACAGCAAACGCGCCTATATTGATAACGAAAAGACCGTGCGTATTGTCAGCGACACCTATCGCATCCGCACGATTACGGACGACAAGGAAGAAAGCGGCAAGGCCATCACAACGGTCTATGCGGAAGCGGCATTCTATGACCTTGCCTACTCCGTAAAAAAGGACGAGATTACCTTTAACGCAGACACGGCTGATGTGCCGATGGCTTATGCCCTGCAGGGTACCGACTGGGATGTGGGCACGGTTAATGTCTCCACAAAGCGTACTTGGACTTGCTCTGAGAAAAACGCGCTGGCAATTTTGCGTGCAGTACAGAACATTCACGGCGGCGACCTGATTTTTGATAACGCAAACAGGATCGTGAAGCTCCTAACCTTCTCCGGTGAGGATTCTGGCGTACTGTTCTGCTACAAGAAAAACATGAAATCCATCCAACGCGTCATTGATACGACCAGCCTGATTACAAGGCTTTACGCCTATGGCAAGGACGGCATGACCTTTGCTTCGATCAATGGCGGCAACGAATATGTGCAGGACACGACCTATACTTCCGAAATACGAATTGCTACGTTGGATTGCTCGAACTTCACCAATCCATATCAGATGCTGGAATACGCCAACATGCGACTTGCAGACTATGCCTCTCCGCGTATCTCCTATGTGCTAAAGGCGATGGATCTGTCAGTACTTACCGGCTACGAGCATGAGACTTGGGAGCTGGGCGATACGGTCATGGTGAAGGATGATGACCTGAACCTGTCTGTAAAGACCAGAATCGTCCGTAGGGAATACAACCTGCAGGAGCCTTGGAATACGGTGCTGGAGCTTTCCACTACCCTCCGGGAGCTGGGCGATTCCTCCTCACGCTGGGATAGCGCAGCCGATACGCTGGAGTCTACCGATCTGATAGACAGTCAGGAAATGAAGGATCTGGTGCCGTTTAATCACCTGCGTAATTCCAGAGCAGATTCCGGCCTTACCTACTGGCAAAACTCCAGATTTGCCGTGGATGCAGAAAATGGCGTATCCGGCACGGCTTCCTTCAAATGCGAAGGTGCGCTGAATACCACAAAGAGTCTTTCACAGACCATCACGCCCGCCAACCGGCAGTGCTATACCTTTTCGGCGCAGATTGCCTCTGAGAATCTCTCAAAAGGTACGAATGGACAGGTGGGCATTGAGGTGACCTTTGAATACGAGGACGGAACAACGGAAACACGATTTATAGACCTGATCTGAAGGAGGGATTTCTATGGCTTCATTTACACACGTGGCACAGGATATCTCTCCTCAGTATGGCCGCGTTACAAAGGTCACCATCCGGGTATGCGTGACTGACTGCACCGGTACAGTCTATATCACAGATATGCTCCTGCAGGGCGGCTCCATCGCCACCGGCTGGGTAGGTCATGTATCAGAAATTCAATGGACGGAGGATGGATAAATGCCGGAGTTTACACGCTTTACAGAGACAATTACAAAAAAGCAGGATAAGCGTGTCGTAAACATTACGGTAAAGCCCACTGTCACAGATTGCACCGGCTTGGTCTGGTTTACCGACCTGATGCTGCAGGAAGGTGATAAAGTCACAGGCTTTGTCATCAACACCGAAGCACTTCTGGAAAAATACGATGGCGATGATGCTACAGACGGAAAGAGGTTTTATAACGGTATCGTCCGTTCCGCTGCTACCTGTGTCATCTTTAATCTCGGCTCCACTGCTGCTGGTCTTGACTACAAGGTCTATCCGATTCAGGCGATGGCTGCCGGGAGTATATCGCTTGCGCTGGGTGAAGGTGCACATAAGGCTACTTTTAAAGCAGCGGCTGTTGCCGGTGATGAATTTGACCTTTTTGCTTCTACGAGGAAGTGCCTGAAGAACGGTGCTGCAACATCCAAGGACGGCTTTTTCCAATACTCTGCTGCTGGTGACAGCAAGCACCCAATTACTGTGGCAGATAAAAAGTCTGCACGCATCTATGTTGAGTTTCAGGAAATGCAGGACGGAGGTGATGCTCTGTGAGCTATGATTATTTGAAAGGCCGCAAGTGCATGGTCTGGACATTCATGGGTAATTCCAGAATGTATCAGGCACTTTCCGCATATGGAGACCGCCTCTCGCAGGTAGGTCTCTTTTCTTTTAAGGTATCGCGCACCGGTATCATCACGGAAAGCGGCGTGGCCATTTCCAACATGCTGACCTACATCAACCGATGGCCGCATATCAAATGGCTCCTGACGATATCCAACGATGGCACGAACAGTATCTTTGCTGCTCTCCGGGATAATACCGACGGTGCTCAGGATACCTTCCTTTCGGAGATCGTCCGCATTATGAAAAAATACCCGTGGTGCGACGGCATCGACATCGACCTTGAGAAAGGCGACGGATATTCCACGCACGCTGCCTCTACGGCGATGTTTCGGAATATCTATAACACAGTAAAAGGATATGACAACAGCAAGCTCATGAACATATGCCTGCCGGGTATGAATTCCATCAACGGCTCGGTCGGAGGTGAAAACTGGTGCGTTTACGGCGATCTCAACGCTTACTGTGATACGGCGGCCATCATGAGCTATGGCATGGCGTGGGCGGGCTCTGCTCCCGGAGCCGTCTCTCCAAGGGACTGGCTGGAGGGCATTTACGACTACGCGGTCACGGTCATGAATCCGG
>CANRHA010000204.1 GCA_947630315.1 uncultured Clostridia bacterium | reverse complement strand
TAGGCATCGCTCTGGCAAGCGATGTGCTGGCAAGCGCGGTCAGCGCCTATACCTATGGAAAAAACAAAAATCTCGACGTTAAAAACGGAATTGTTATGATGGTGACAGTTCTTGTGCTTACTCTTGTCGGAAGTTGGGTCGCAAGTCTCGTTCCAAATACAACGATGGGCAGCTTCTCAGTCTTTATGACTATGCTTTTGGGCATCAAATTCATCGTAAAGCCAGTCATGACCACAAAAGAAGCGATGACGGGCGTAAGCGCGAAAAAGCGAGTGATCCAGTCGATCGTCTGCGGAACGGTCGTCGGCTTCATCTGCGGTTTTGTGGGCGCGGGCGGCGGAATGATGATGCTGCTCCTGCTGACAAGCATTTTGGGATATGAATTGAAAACCGCCGTCGGCACAAGCGTCTTTATTATGACCTTTACCGCGCTGACAGGTGCCGCCGGACATTTTGCCATCGGCGGTATGCCCGACCTGTGGTGCCTCGTTCTCTGCGTGGCATTTACCCTGCTGTGGGCAAGAATTGCCGCCTTGTTTGCAAACAAGGCAAGCGCAAAAACACTCAACAGAACTGTAGGCGTCGTCCTGACGGTCTTGGGCGTGGCAATTCTTTCTGTTAATGCTTTCAGAGGGATATGATAAAATTTTGTAGCGTACCGGTATTTCCAATATGAGATTTTTATGAGAGCCTTCGTTTGAAAGGCTCTTTTTTGTGGGTTTATACCCTCTGCGGTGTTTCATAAGACTCATCAGAGATAAACCTGCAAAAATAAGCAGGCCGGAAGAAAAGTCTTCCGCTGTTTCGTTTCAGTTTAGATTTCTCTGCTACAATTTGTCCGTCAAAAATAAGCCGAAAGGAGAATCATTATGAACGAAGTTAAGCGTCCAAAGAAGCCGTTACTGTATTATTACGGCATCGTCATGCTTGTACTGGTTCTTTTTAATCTGATCGCCATGCCTCGAATTGCACAGCGTCAGATACGAGAGGTCGATTACGGCACATTTATGACCATGACAGAAGAAAAGAATATCGGACAGGTTGAAATTCAGAGCAATCAAATCCTATTTACAGACAAAGAAGGAACAGCTGTCTACAAGACGGGGCTGATTGCAGATTTGGATCTTGTCAACCGTCTGCACGAGGCCGGAGCGCAGTTTTCGGGTGAAATAGTCGAAGAAGCCTCACCGCTGCTCAGTTTTCTTTTATCTTGGATCCTTCCGATTGCAATCTTCCTTATCATAGGTCAAATCATTTCCAAAAAAATGATGAATAAAGCCGGAGGACCGAACTCCATGATGTTCAATATCGGTAAAAGCAATGCCAAGGTCTATGTGAAATCCTCAGACGGCATCAAATTCTCCGATGTGGCAGGTGTAGACGAGGCTGAGGAAAGTCTGCGGGAGATCGTGGACTATCTGCATAATCCGGATAAATACAAAGAAATCGGTGCGTCCATGCCGAAGGGGATCCTTTTGGTCGGCCCTCCCGGCACCGGTAAAACGATGCTGGCAAAGGCGGTTGCGGGCGAGGCTAACGTTCCGTTTTTCTCCATGTCCGGTTCCGAGTTCGTGGAAATGTTCGTTGGTATGGGTGCTTCCAAAGTCCGTGATTTGTTCAAGCAGGCCAAGGAAAAAGCCCCTTGTATCGTCTTTATTGACGAGATCGACGCCATCGGTCAGAAGCGCAGCAGCGGAAATCTGGGCGGAAATGATGAACGGGAGCAGACTCTGAACCAGCTGCTCACGGAAATGGACGGATTTGAGGATAACAGCGGCGTCATGATTTTGGCGGCAACCAACCGCCCCAAAGCACTCGATCCGGCTTTGACAAGGCCCGGTCGTTTCGACCGCCGTGTTCCCGTGGAACTCCCTGACCTGAAAGGTCGGGAAGCTATTTTGAAAGTTCACGCTAAAAAAATAAAAATCGCCCCTGACGTTGATTTCCTGAAGGTGGCGCGCATGGCGTCCGGCGCTTCGGGTGCGGAACTTGCAAATATCGTAAACGAAGCCGCTCTGCGTGCCGTACGGGCAGGCAGAAAATCAGCGACCCAAAGCGATTTGGAAGAAAGCATTGAGGTGGTGATTGCAGGATATCAGAAAAAGAATGCGATCCTGACCGACAAAGAAAAACTAATCGTTTCCTATCATGAGATCGGTCATGCGCTGGTGGCCGCCAAGCAAACAAATTCCGCGCCTGTGCAGAAAATTACGATCATTCCCCGCACTTCCGGTGCTTTGGGCTATACCATGCAAGTTGATGAGGGAAACCATTATCTGATGAGCAAGGAGGAAATCGAAAACAAGATCGCTACTCTTACAGGCGGTCGGGCAGCGGAGGAACTTGTTTTCAGCGATCCGACAACAGGCGCTTCCAACGATATCGAACAGGCCACCAAGCTTGCCCGCGCCATGATTACACGGTTCGGCATGAGTAAAGATTTTGATATGGTGGCGATGGAAAACGTTACCGGGCAATATCTCGGCGGAGATACCACGCTTGCCTGTGCTGCCGAAACGCAGGCTCAGATCGACCGGCAGGTCGTGGAGCTGGTTAAAAAGCAGCATGAGAAAGCCGCGGGGATCCTGATGGAAAACCGCGAGAAGCTGGACGAACTGGCAAAATACCTGTATGAGCATGAAACGATTACGGGAGAAGAGTTTATGAAAATTCTGAATGACTGAACATAGTTTCGGTTTTGGATTTCATAGTAAGTCAACGCAAATACACAGAAAGGAAGTAATGATTCTATGCTTGAACTTCAAAACATCAAAAAGGACTACCCTGCGGGCGACGGCGTCGTTCACGCTTTAAAGGGCATATCCCTGAAATTTAGGGACAACGATTTTGTCTCAATTCTCGGTCCTTCCGGCTGCGGAAAGACAACAATGCTCAACATCATCGGCGGCTTAGATCAATACACCGAGGGCGACCTTATCATCAACGGGCGCTCGACAAAAGATTTCAAAGACCGCGATTGGGATGCCTACCGCAACCACTCTATCGGCTTTGTTTTTCAGAGCTACAACCTGATCCCGCACCAGTCGGTTCTTAGAAACGTAGAGCTCGCGCTTACCCTCTCGGGGGTATCAAAAACCGAGCGCAGAAAGCGCGCTAAGGAGGCTTTGGAGCGGGTCGGGCTTGGCTCACAGCTCAATAAGCGCCCTGCCGAGATGTCCGGCGGACAGATGCAGAGGGTGGCTATCGCCCGCGCCATTGTCAACAACCCCGACATAATCCTCGCCGACGAGCCGACCGGCGCGCTCGACACCGAGACGAGCATTCAGGTCATGGATATTTTGAAAGAAATTGCCAAAGACCGGCTTGTAGTGATGGTGACGCATAACCCCGACCTCGCGGAGAAGTATTCAACCCGGATTATCCGCATGCTCGACGGCGAAATTACCGACGATTCCGCCCCGCTGACGCAGGAAGATGTAAATCGGGAGCATTTGAAAGAAAAATCCAAAACAAAGAGCAAAAAGCTGCCGTCTATGTCGTTTGCAACCTCTTTCGGGCTGTCGCTCAAAAACCTGTTCACGAAAAAGGGCAGGACAGCGCTGACCTCCTTTGCGGGGAGTATCGGAATCATCGGCATAGCCCTTATTTTCGCGGTTTCGCAGG
>CANRHA010000203.1 GCA_947630315.1 uncultured Clostridia bacterium | reverse complement strand
CAAGAAGTTTCAGGGCGGTCTTTTTCACATTATCACCCCATAGGTTTACATGTATTCAACGATTTCGGGATCATCGCGGTATAAGGTGTGCCGCTCGGAGGGTTCGGCGTCGGGGTACCCTACCGGCAGAAGCGCGGTCACGGTAACGTTTTCGGGCAGGCCGAGCGCCTTTTTTACTTCATCGGCGCTGAAGAATCCCACCCAGCAGCTCCCGAGGCCGATATCGCAGGCTTCGAGCATCATGTGAGTGCAGACTATCGCGGCGTCGGTCTCGCCGGAATGATAGGGCGGCATGAGCGGGTTTTTCCAGTCGCGTTCGCGGTCATAGCCTACAACAAATACGACAGGCGCCCCGAAAATGCATTTGCAAACCGAGTTGATCTTTTCAAGGGCTTCCTTGCTCTTTAAGACCCATATTTTCTGAGGCTGGCCGTTTTTTGCGGTCGGGGCAAGCTTAGCCGCGTTAAGAATATCGGCTATTTTATTATCCTCTACCGGCTCGGGTTTAAATTTGCGGCAGGAGTACCTCGCCGCGGCAAGATCGCGAAAATCCATCATAAAAACCTCCTCAAAAAATGCGCCTTAAAGCGCTTGTTTCCATTCGGCGATAAGCCTTTCAAGGCTGAACGCGGCGTTTGCGGGGCTTGTTGAGGGCAGCGCCGTATACGGCAAAGAGACCCCGCCGTTATATCTCAGAAAATACTTCTCGGCCGCTCTGCCGTTCAGTATGATCTTTTTTATAGACGGAACCGAGCCTAAAAGCCGAGGTATGTCCGCTGGGATCACCTCGGATATGCTCGAATCGCCGGAACCTATTATATTGCAGCTTTGGACCGAATCCCAAAGGGCGATCCTGCGGCGTTCAAGAAGCTGTTTTTTATCGTCAAGGGTCTCGGGGGCGACATCGCCGTAAACTCCGGCGATAACGCGCCAGAAGCGGTTCTGAGGGTGGGCATAGTAAAATTCCTGTTCCCTGCTTTTTACCGAGGGAAAGCTCCCGAGGATGAGTATTTCGCTGTCGGGGCGGTAAAACGGGCCGAAGCCGTGATCTGCGCGGGTCTTCTCCGCCCTGCACAGGCCGCCGGAGTATGAGGTAAACATGATCTCACCGCCTTAAGCGCCGTTGTCAGTGATATTATATACCATTGTGAAGGGAAATGCAAGCGGGAAGGAAAAATTTTTGGGGGAGACGCTCTCAGATGACTTTTCTGCTGAGTCATACCCCGGGCGAAGCCCCGGCGGCCGGAGGCCGCCGCAGCGGCAGCGAAGCTGCCGCTGGCCCCGCGCGTAGCGCGGGGCGGGCTTCGCCCGGCCAGAGGTCAGAAATCAGAAGTCAGAGGCGGGAGGACAAGGTCGGCGGATAGCAGGAGGCTGCGGTAGGGTCAGAAGGTTGCAGCAACAGTAACAGAGGGCTGTAGCATTTGCATGAGCTTTCATCTTTTCGCAAGCCCGGTAAATGCGTTTCTGTCTTCTGATATCTGACTTCTGTCTTCTACTCGCGCCCCTCCCCCGCCCGGCCTTTGCAGAAAGCTACGGTTCAGCAGCGCCCCCTCCCCTCGAGGGGAGGGGGTTACTCACATTTAAAGACCCACAACACATTCCCACGCTTACAATAAATATTTGTAAACAATCATTATCAAAACCAACAGCAATTGCGTTCAGCGACCGCAACTGCTGTTGGTTTGTTTTACTTATCTTTACAATTTTGACCGACTAGCTGAGTGTCTTTTGATTCTTGCTGAGAGTTTATCAAGTCATTTCGATAATACATTCTTGTTTGAAAATATTTTGAAAAATCCATAAATTCCATTTGAAAAATAAGATGTTTGTCGTTCAAAAGCGAATTTATTTCAGTCTGCTTTTCTGCATATTTTTCATCGCAAAAAAGGCTAAGCATCACCGCTGCAAATGCAAACATAGTTATTACAGGAATTATATGTGCTTCAAATGGTAATTCGTTTAATAATGGAATAACTATAAACGAAACAATGCCGCTGCCAAAAGAAGCGTACGATAGTATACTTAATATTATCCATAGTTTCTTTTTTGCATAATCTGCCGGATGACAAAACGAATAGCCAGTTTCAAGCTGATATTCTAAGGCTTCTTTGAAATTATTCATATATATATATTTGGCAGGATACCCATTTTTGATCTTATCATTTAAAAAATCTATAGTGATTTTTAATTCAGCATTATACAAATTATAGAGATATTTGTATTGGCTATTTTACTGCATATATCGCCAATTGATATACATAGCGCTGCCAAAGAAAGTGCAAATAATAGGTTGTTTCCGATGTTCAGCAATCCCGAAAAATAAAAAATTCCCATAAAAAGTAGGCTGCCGACATAAACAGAAACATACTTTTTGATTTATTCATATATTTAAATTCCTTTGTTTATTTTGCATAGATGACCTCATCTTCAAGGATGCGGAGCGCCTCCTGCTCAAGCAAATATGCCTGATAACGCTTTTCGTTCGCTTGTAAAGCAAGATCGTTTATCTGGGCTTGAATATACTGATTTTTTAGAATCGGGACAGGGCAATCTTGTATATGCTCTTTTTCGATATGCTGAACCACAGAACCGTATGCATATGAATGAATCAATTTATTACAGTAGTCTGAACGCAACCATATATACAAATAGCCATTAACTGCCGGTATAGTTACAAGCCTAATAATATCATGGGTCATAGCCCAATCATTCCAATGCGTTGGCACTAACACAACATTACCTACCGTGCCGCTACAAGTTACCAATATCATATTTTTTTAATAGTAAGTTCTTCTTTAATCTTTTTGGCATGTTGAGCAAAAGAAAGATATCTTTTATCAGACGGATCTAGTTCAGTAATATTTTTTCCACTGAAAAACGGTACTCCGTATCCCTCATCGACATAAACTCTTTTAAATCTCCCCGGGAGAATAATATCAGAGCTGATTCTTTTATCCCCAATCGTTGTAACCTCGGCAGCATATTTTTTAAGATGTTTCACAATGGCGTCAACTATCGGCACATGATAAGAAGCGTCAAGCCTGCCGTTCATATCGCTGAGATTCACAGAAAATGTTTCTACAGGGTCGTTATTTACTGCAAATTCGGAAATGTTGGGAAGATGAAGTTCTTCCTTTAAAAGATGTGTTGCCTCATCAATCAAACCGTTAGAATCGTCTCTCAAAGCGTAAGATTGCATAATAAGATTGTTTATCTTTGCTTTAACGCTTTCGGGGGCGTCAGGGATAGGAACGGTATCCAAGTGTTCAGATTCAATGTGCGTAATTACAGCTCCGTATTTATTTGTTACTAAGATTTGACTTCCTATCTTGCTTTTCAAATAGGTATAGATATAACCAATATCTACAGGATTTTTACAATCAATTCTCAGCAAGTCATGGCTGAATATGGCATTATCAAGCGTTTTGGAAACAAGAGAAATTTTTCCGATAGTTCCGGAACAAGTGAGCAATATTTGCCCTTTATGTACTCTTAATGAATCTATATTAACCTTTGTTTTCTTAGAAATATAGCCGTCCGGAGTGGGTTTTATGTCAACTATGGAAGAAGGTTGATAAATAGGATAGTCCGATTTTTTGACCCAAACCCGTTTAAATCTTCCGCAAGTATACGATGA
>CANRHA010000202.1 GCA_947630315.1 uncultured Clostridia bacterium | reverse complement strand
AAGGTGAATCCCTTTACAGTCATCAGCTATTCGGCACGAAAGTTTGTATCTGTCGGCCGAATGATCTGGCTGTCGCAGTTTGATCTTTTGCGAGGCCGGTACTCGATAAACGATCTTTCCGGGCCGGTCGGGATAGTCGGCGCGATAGGCGACGTAGTTGGCTCGACAGCTAAAGGCGTAGCCTTCGGCGAGATGATCCTGAACCTGATGTCCTTTGTCGTATTTATAACGATAAACGTCGGAATTTTCAATCTTTTGCCTATTCCTGCGCTTGACGGCGCGCGCGGCCTGTTCATAATTATCGAGATGATACGCCGTAAGCCTATCAACCCCGAGCGCGAGGGAATGGTCCATTTTGTCGGGCTGATGCTTCTTTTGGGGCTGATGGCGGTGGTCACGGTGCTCGACATTATTAAGATTTTCTGAGGTGATATTTTATGCGCAGGATCCGACCTGTAAAGCTTAATAACCTTACGCTCGACGGCAAGCGCGTCTATGTCCAGTCGATGTTGAACGTCATATCTTCCGACATTTTGGGGAACGTAAGGCAGGCTAAGGAGCTTGAAAAGGCCGGCTGTGAGATAATACGCGTATCTATCCCCGATGAACCCGCGCTGGAGCTTATTCCGGCGATAAAGCGCGAGATAAGCGTGCCGTTAGTTGCGGATATCCACTTTGACTACCGCCTTGCGATTGCCTCAGCCGAGCGGGGGATAGACAAGATCCGCATAAATCCCGGAAACATAGGCTCTGAGGAGAAAGTAAAGGCTGTTGCTGACGAATGCCGCAGGCGCAGGATCCCGATCCGCATAGGCGTGAACTCAGGTTCGCTGGAAAAATCGATCCTCCAAAAATACGGCGCGCCTACCGCCGAGGCCCTCTGCGAGAGCGCCCTCAACGAGATCTCCCTTTTGGAGCGCTTTGATTTTGAAGATATCGTTGTCTCGCTGAAATCTACCGACGTCAAGAGAACGATCGACGCCTACAGGCTTATAAGCGAGCAGACCGACCACCCGCTGCATCTCGGCGTGACCGAGGCGGGTACATATAAAATGGGGCTTATAAAGTCGTCAATAGGTATAGGCTCGCTTCTTGCCGACGGCATAGGCGAGACGATACGGGTATCGCTGACCGACGACCCGGTAAAAGAGGTCGAGGCCGGGTTCGATATCCTTAAGGCGCTCGGCAAGGCGGGAGGGGTAAAGTTTGTGTCCTGCCCGACCTGCGGGCGAACCAAGATCGATCTGATCGGGCTTACAAACAAAGTCGAAAACGCCCTGCGCGACGTAAAAAAGGACATCACCGTTGCGGTGATGGGCTGCGTTGTGAACGGCCCGGGCGAGGCCAAAGAGGCCGATATAGGACTTGCCGGCGGCGACGGCTGCGCGGTAATATTCAAAAAGGACAGGATAGTAGGAAAATTCTCCGAGGAAGACGCCCTTGCGGCGCTTCTTGAGGAGATAGACAAGCTTTAAGGGGGCGAAGGAGTGCAGAAGAACGTAGGTGAATTTTTCTCGGCATATGCCGAGCTGCTGCCCGGCAGCCTTGCCGACGCCGAAATAAAGAGAATGGCATTTTCGCGTGATAAAACCTCGCTTGCGGTCGAGCTCGGCCTCGACCGTCTCGTTTCGTATGATGATCTGCGCGCTTTCGGCGATGTTTTAAAATCTCAGCTCGGCCTGAAAGAGGTCTACCCGATACCTAAGTACCCCGCGGAGCTTTTTTCCGCCGATGCCCTGCCCGACGCGGTAGCCGAACTTAAGCGGCGGGTCCCGGTAAACGGCTTTTTGGATAACGCCGGGTTTGAAATATCCGGCGACGAGCTTAAGATAACCCTAAAAAACGGCGGCGAATCGATATTAAAGCGCGCAGGAATGGAGGAAGCGCTTGCAAAGATGATCTACAGCCACTTCGGCCGCAGCGTTAAAATAACCCTCTGCGGAAACCTCTCGGTAGATAACGAGGAGAGATTCCGCGCTCAGAGTGAGCTTCTTGAAAAAATGACCCCGCCGCCTCCGCCGCCACAGGCTTTCAGGCCCCAGCAGCCGGATCAGCTCCCGATGGCGGATTATTACATATCCCTGCCCGGCGTTGCGCTCGAGGAGACCGCAACGGTAATAATGGGCCGCGAGATAAGTTCTCAGGAGGAGCCGGCAAAGCTTTCTGACGTAAACGAAAAGAGCGGCAGGATAACGGTTGTCGGCGACATATTCAGCATAGATTCCCGCACCACCCGCGATGAAAAGCGCGACATAATAACCGTCATGATAACCGACTATTTCGGTTCGATAACGGTAAAGATAATCGAGCTTAAGAAAAAGGGCGACGCGCTTCTTGAAATATTAAAGAAGGGCCAGACGCTTGCGATTTCGGGCGACGTTCAGTTTGACACCTACGACAACGACATCAACCTTAAGCCGCGGGATATAAGCATAGTCAAGAGGGTGATGAAGACCGACGACGCGCCGGTAAAGCGTGTCGAGCTTCACTGTCACACGAACATGTCCACAATGGACGGCGTAACGCCAGTCACCGACATTGTAAAACGCGCCTACAGCTGGGGAATGAAAGCCTTAGCCGTGACCGATCACGGCGTAGTCCAGTCCTTCCCGGACGCAATGTACGAGGTAGATTCTATCCGCAAGAAGGGCGGAGAGTTCAAGATAATCTACGGCCTCGAAGCCTACCAGGTGAACGATGAGACCACCGTTGCCGTAGGCCCCGACAGCCGCGATCTGACCGGAGATTTTATCGTTTTCGATCTTGAAACCACCGGCCTCTCGGCTGTCAATGAAAAGATAATAGAGATCGGCGCTGTAAAGGTAAAAGACCTTACAGTAGTAGATCGCATGAATATTTTTGTCGATCCCGAAAGGCCGATACCCGGCAGGATAATCGACCTCACCGGCATTCGCGACGACATGGTAAAGGGCGCTCCCAAAGAGGCCGAGGCCCTCGGGCAGTTCATGGCTTTCTGCGGTGAAAACCCGGTTTTGGTTGCTCATAACGCCGGCTTTGATACGTCGTTCATCAGGGCGGCCGCGGCGAGAAACGACAAGCCTTTTGACTTTACATATATCGATACTGTTCCCTTTGCGCGTTCTATGCTGCCGAATCATTCAAAATACACCCTTGACGCGGTCGCGAAGGAGCTTAACCTCGGCTCGTTCAACCATCACCGCGCCTGCGACGACGCCGAGATGAACGCAAATATTTTCATCGCGCTCTCCCGCCGCCTCTTAGAAAGGGATCCCTCCGCGAACGTTGGAAATCTCAACGTTTTGCTTGCAAATTCCGACATCAACCATCTTCCCACCTTCCACCAGATAATAATAGCAAAGGACAAGGTCGGGCTTAAAAACCTCTACAAGCTTGTATCCTATTCAAACCTCAACTACTACTATAAATACCCGCGCATTCCCAAATCGGAGCTTATAAAGCACCGCAAGGGGCTGATAGTAGGTTCGGCGTGCGAGGCAGGGGAGCTGTTCAGGGCGGTGTTCCAGGGCAGGCCGTGGGATGAGCTTTTGGAGATAGCGCGGTTCTACGATTACCTCGAGATACAGCCTATAGCCAACAACATGTTCATGCTCCGCAACGGCAGCGTGTCGAGCGTGGAGCAGCTTCAGGAGTTCAACAAAACCAT
>CANRHA010000201.1 GCA_947630315.1 uncultured Clostridia bacterium | reverse complement strand
ACAGCCGAGGGCGCAACCGCGGCCCCGATAAACGCCGCGGCTATGAGCGCGGCCCTGTACCCCCTCCCCTTTCCTTTAAAGAGGTATTCCGCGGCGGCCGAACCTATCTGCGACCACCCGACCGCCGTTGCGACCGCGAACCCCGCTATGCATATCGCAACGGCCTTTGCCGCCGCGCCGCCGAACACCCCCTCCGCGCTTTTTACGATGGCGCTTACGCCGTCAAGGCCGGAATTTCCCGAGCAGAGTATCGCAAGCCCGGTCAGGGTGCATATCACAAAGGTGTCGACCGTGACCTCGAGCATGTTCATCAGCCCCTGCCGGTCCGGATCATCCACCGATGAAGCCGCATGGACCGGGGCGGTAGTTCCGAGGCCGGCCTCGTTTGAGAACACCCCGCGCCGACAGCCTATCTCCGCCGCCCTGAGGATCGCCGAACCCGCCGCGCCTCCCGCTGCGGCCCTGAGGCCGAGCGCGGAATCGAGAATATTCTCAAGCGCACCCGGCAAGGCGTTTATATTTTTTAAGATCACTGCCGCCGCCCCGACTATATAAAGCCCGGAGAGGATAGGCATCAGCCCGCCGCAGAGTGCAGCGGTAAATTTCTTTCCGCCAAACAGACATACTCCTATAAGCCCCGCGCAGAAGATACCGCAGATCACGGGATCCACCGAAAACTCGCGGTTTAAGGCTTCGGCCGCCGAGGCGGTCTGGGCCATAGAGCCCATGCCGAAGGAAGTAAGTATACATAACCCCGCGTGGGCGGCGGCGATTTTAGGGGCATTCATGCGGTCTTTAAGGGTGAACCATATTCCCCCGGTGCGGCTGCCGTCGGGGTTTACGCGTCGGTATTTTATTGAAAGATACCCCTCGGCGTAGGCCACGGCCATTCCGAAGAACGCCGATACCCACATCCAGAACAGAGCGCCCGGGCCGCCCATGTATATAGCCGCCGCCACGCCCACCACGGAGCCGGTGCCTACGGTCGCCGACAAAGAAGTCGCAAGCGACTGAAAGGGAGATATCCCGCCGGGTTTTGAATCCCCGCCCGCCGAGCGGAGCATTTCTTTAAAGCGGGTCATCTGAGGAAAGCCGAGCTTAAAAGTCAGGAATATCCCCGAGCCTAAAATAAGTATTACAGTGGGCAACCCCCAAACTGCATCGGAGATCGAGCGAAGGATCACAGACATAAAAACCACCCGAAAATCAGAAATCATCAGAAAAAGGAACCGGAAAAGCGCAAGCACACCCTATAAAGACGTCGCAAGTGCTTGAAAGGGAGATATCCCGCCGGATTCCGAACCCCGCCCGTGTTGCCCTCTAAACTCTAATACCTAACGTCTAATATCTAATACCTAAGCGGTGTCGGAGATTGAGTGAAG
This sequence comes from uncultured Clostridia bacterium, assembly GCA_947630315.1. Classification (GTDB taxonomy): domain Bacteria; phylum Bacillota; class Clostridia; order Oscillospirales; family Ruminococcaceae; genus Faeciplasma. Next base: position 2,277 of record CANRHA010000201.1, on the reverse strand, counting down.
GATCACAGACATAAAAACCACCCGAAAATCGGAAATCATCAGAAAAAGGAGCCGGAAAAATGCGAAAGTATACCCTTAAACCCGCGGCCATGTACCTTATATGCGGGGCAAACTTTTTGCTCGCCGCCTTGGGAACCTTTTTGGCGCGGCGCTACCTTGTCTCTATAGAAATTCTTATGTATGCGGTGATGGGTTTATTCTGGGGGATCGCCGGGCTTTTGGGGCTTATTCTGCTGCCTATGTACTTCAGAAGAACGGTTATATATCTCTCCTCGGCCGAGCTGACCGTTCACACCGGGATATTTTTCCTCCGCAGAGAGCATATGCGCATTTCGGCTATACAGTATATAACAAAAGTCACCCTGCCGCTGAGCGGGTTTTCGGGCTTCAATTTCATTGTCGTGAGGGCGCTCGGCGGAAGCATGGTGCTGCCGTTTTTAAATTCGGTAGACTGCGACGAGATAGCCGCCGCGCTACACCTTGAAATATCAAAGAGAAGCTGAAAAATCAACAGTAAAAATTTTGCCGAAAGGAAGCGAGTAGATGGAAAGGTCGGGCAGACAGCATTTTATAAGGCTTTTGTCGTATACCACAAGGTATTTCTGGCTGCTTCTGATACCCCTTGCCAGAAGCTTTTATTCGCTTAGCTTTCGGTTCGACGCCCTCAAAGTATGGTTAAAGGGCGCCTGGCTCGATCTCATAGTTCTGGGCGCGATAGTCCTTTTCGCCTGGATACGCTGGCTGAGCGTGTGGTTTTCCTTCGACGGCGAAAAGATAGTCCTGCGAAAAGGGGTGTATATCTCCTCTGAGGACACGGTTTACTATTCACAAATTACTACTCTGAGTATAAAACAGAACGTAATATACAGACTGTTGGGCGCAAGTACGGTTTATATAGCGACAAACGCGGGAGTATTTGACCGCGCCGACGTCACAATAACTATGAGGCGTTCCGACGCGGACAGATTTTACGCCGCGGTAAAGGGCTCGCGCCAAAAGAGCCTCAACTACACCGTGATGCCGAAAAAGCCCCGGCTCATACTCTTTTCGCTGCTCTTTTCCTCGACTCTCTCGGGGCTGCTGATAATTATAGCCATGCTTCTTGAGACCGGCGAGATATTCGACCGTGAAATCGAGACCCGGCTGCTTCTTGACACCCTCAACGAGGCGGTAAACCGTGTTGCGGTATATGTTCCGCCGGTAATTTCGGTTATAATAATAGTGCTCTCGGGGGCGTGGGTGCTGTCGTTTATCTCAAACCTTGTGATGTTCTGGGGCTTCGCGCTGACAAAATGCACCGACAGCTTATACGTCCGCAGCGGGATATGGACAAAGAACCGGCATATACTTCTGCGCTCGAAGATCAACTATATAGACATAAAGCAGAACTTTGCAAGCAAGGTCTGCAACGTAAGCTCTTTACATGTGAACTGTTCGGGCTACGGTTCGCGCGGGCGCGACGAGATGACGGTAGTTTTGCCGATAACCACCCGCAAGGAGGTAAACGGCGCCATTTCGGAGGTGTTCCCCGAATACCCCCGCCCGAAGGTGGAGCTGAAAAGCCGTCCGAGATGTTACCCGGGGTTTTACTTTCCCGCGCTTATGATGGCGGCAGTACCGGCGGCGGGATTTGTTCTGGCATACTGGTTCCTGCCGAGCTGGTATCTTGTCGCCTACCCCGCGATCACAATAGCGATGATACCGGCGATATGGCTGGCGATCTGCAAAACGCTGTCGATGTTCATAACCGGGATCGGCATAAGCAACGGGTACATGACCTTAAGGTACTCAAAGATGTACACCTTCCACACGGTCATAACGCCGATGGACAGGGTGGCGAAGGTGGTAATAAGGCAGTCGCCGTTCCAGAGAATGGGCGGGTCGTGTTCGGTGGCGATATATACAAGCTCCGACCGGCGGGTGAGGCATTATATATACGGGCTGCGGCTCGACCGCACGCTGGCTATGTTTGAGAAGCATGGGATAGATTTGTATTATACGGAAAGGGGGTAGCAGCATTCGCCGGGCGAATGCTGCTCAGAAGACAGAGGGCAGAGGGCAGAAGACAGAAAAGTTTTTTCAGGGGCACGCAAGTACAGACTGCCGCTACTCAAGGGGGGTAAAAGGTATTCGCTTACCCTTGTAGTATTGCATACTCTCAGCACCCAAATCAACTAACTACTAACAACTACTCTCTAATTACTATCCGCTCATGCTATTATGAGACACCCCACCCCTTCCCCCTCCCCTCGAGGGGAGGGGAAGCCGCTCTCAGGG
>CANRHA010000200.1 GCA_947630315.1 uncultured Clostridia bacterium | reverse complement strand
GCTGTGTATGTCTCGGTGCTACGGTCTATCTCCGTATAGCGGTATGTTACAACAGATACCGGCAGCTTTATCCCGAAGAATTTAAGGTCTACTTTTGAGGATTCTACGGCGTATTCCCGGCCGCTTTCAAGCACATCTCCGAAAAGCGGCAGCGAGAGTTCAAAAAATTTAAGAGTCCTGCGGTAAAGCACCCTGCCCTCGGCGCTTTTTTCATCTATATACGGCTGAAAGAAGCTCGCGCTCTCCTCGTAGCGCCCGCGTATCTTCGCATAGGCGTGGTAGTATTTTGTCGATACCCCCGGGTGGTCGATAACCCCGCTTACGAGCATCTGGCCCTTATAAACCGCGTCGCCTATCAGAACGTCGAGCCGGCCCACCATCACCTCGGCGTCGGTGATAACACAATCCCTGTCGGCGACAATGTTGCAGGGAATGCGGGTCTTTTCGGCGTCGATAGGCCGCGTCATTTCGGTGACGTCGACGCAAACTACAGAACCCGACGTTCCCACAGACGCCCAGGCTATGCCGTCGGAGCGCGTAAATACAGCGTTTGAGAGCTTAAGGCAGTTCAGCGACGGAATATAGCTTCCGGGGTGAACGCCCTCCTCGCGCAGAATCGAGCGTATCTCGCCGATAAGCTTTTCGTCCTCGGTGCCTTTGATCTCTATTTTCATGACGGTATTTGAGAGTATGAACACCAGCACGGCGGCGGCAAGCGCTCCGAAATATATCCCGAATCTGCGGATATACTTTTTCAGGGTGAAAACCGCGCCTTTTCTCTGCAAGATCTCGCAAATGCAGTCTGAATCCTCGCAGAGCTTTGTGATCTTTTTCTCATAGTTTCCAAAAGTTGTCAGGTAGATTGAATCGCCCTTAGTGTAAAGAGAAATTACTTTACACGCCTTTCTCAGCCTGTCGGTCATCAGCGAGATGTCAAAGCCGTCGATCTTAAAGGATACAGTTCCCAAAAAAGCCCTTTCGATCACTTCACGCCCTCCCTTCTGTCGAGTTCGACCGAGCTGATAACGCCGCTTATCCTGACAATGCCGTCCTTGTAGCTCGACATTTTAAGCTCCTGCCCCCAAACGGTGACGTCGGCCTGAGAAGTGCGCATTCTCGCCATTATTTCGTTGCATTCGTACACATTGGTCACATTCTCGATAACTGCGTCATGGCCGCCCTGAACCGTCACGCAAAGCTCCTGAAAGGCGGCAGCGCGTGCGCCGTTAAGAATTTTATTCAAAACTTCCGACATAAAATTTTCCTCTCTTGCAGTATCTTTCTAAATTATACTGCAAATAAGTCAAGCATAGAATTTCAGAGACAAACTTTATGGAGGGATAGATGTGAAGTCAAAACGCTTTACAGATATATTTCTGCTGGTTATGGCGCTTGCGCTCGGTGCTATGTTCATAGCGTGTCAAAAGGAGGTCTCGGCAGCGGTGGTCGAATCGATTAAAAGCTGCTGCTATGGGATAATCCCCTCTTTGTTCGCCATGACTGTCATTTCGGGCGCGATAGCCAAAAGCGGCGTTCTGAGCAGTATTCTGCCGCATTCAAGGCTCAACGTCGACATTCTTACGGCCTTTATCTTCGGGAATATCGGCGGCTACCCTGTCGGTGCAAAGCTTTTATGCGATATGCTCGACTCGGGAAGGATAACCAAAGCCGAGGCGGAACAGGCGCTGTGTTTCTGCTACGGCTGCGGGCCGGCCTTTGCGGCGGGGATAGCAGGCGCGGCGGTAATGGGAGATATGAGATACGGCCTTTTAGCCATGGCGGCGAACGTTTTGGCAAATCTGACGCTCTACGGTGTGTTTTTGATGAAACATAAAGGTAAAGATCGTTCTGTAGATGCCAAAAATACCGAACCGTGCGGATTTTCAACCGCGCTTATGACCTCAAGCGTTACCTCTGCGGCGGGAACTATGCTCAGCATATCCTCAATGATAGTATTCTTCTCAGCGCTGAGGGCGGTGCTCGAATCCCTTATTCCCGCGATAAAATCGAGCCGGATCTTACCGGCCTTGCTTGAAATATCAAATATATCCCGGTTGGCAGACTGTAAAGGCGCTTCACTTGTCATGATAGCTCTGCTCATCGGATTTGGCGGTATCTGCGTACATATGCAGGTCCTTGCGATTATCGGCGGAAAATTCAGCGTAAAGTTTTTTTACTTAACAAGGCCGATTCAGCTGATCCTCAGCGGAATTTACGCGGCGATCTTCCAGAAGCTTTTTCACTTCTCCGCGGCGGTCGAGGCTTCCAAAAAAATAAGGCTCAGCCGAAGCGAGAGCCTTATCCCTATAATTTGTGTTGCAGCAATGGTAATAATTTCGCTCTGTGATGAGAAGATCAACCGCCGAGCTTCTTTAAAATAATCTCCTTCATGGCGCCGGGGTTGGCCTTGCCCTTTGAGAGCTTCATGCACTGTCCGACAAGGTAGCCGAGAGCGTTGGTCTTTCCGCCGAGGTAATCCGAAACCGATTTCTCGTTCGCCTTCAAAACCTCGTCGGCAATCGCTTCAAGCGCCGATTCGTCCGATACCTGCGCGAGGCCCTTTTCTTCAATAATAGAGGCTATGTCTCGATCCTCGTTGATGATTATATCAAACACCGTTTTGCCTGCGGCGGTCGATATCTTGCCGTCGGCTATAAGCCCGATAAGCTCCGCCATCTTTTCGGGGGTGAGCTTGGTGTCCTCAATGGCCGTGCCCTCGTTCATAAACTTGGAAATTTCACCTAAAACCCAGTTTGCCAGCAGCTTCGGCGATTTGCAACCCGCGTCTATGCATCTTTCAAAGAAAGAGGATTTTTCCACAACGTCGACTATCATGGCGGCGTCGTAGCGGCCTATTCCGTAATCGTTGACGAACCTCATTATCTTTGCGTTCGGAAGCTCGGGCAGGGTCCTTTTCAGCTCATCTACCTTCTCCTGAGGAACAACTATCGTCAGAAGATCGGGCTCGGGGAAATAGCGGTAATCCTGAGCGTCCTCTTTTGAACGCATGGACACGCTAACGCCCTTCTGATCATCCCAGCGGCGGGTCTCCTGCGCAACGGTTCCCCCGGCTTCAAGTATTTCTATCTGCCTGTTGGCCTCGTAATCTATGCCCCTGACTGCCGCCGAGAAGCTGTTCACGTTCTTCATCTCGCACCTCGTGCCGAACGGCTCGCCGGGCTTGTGGACAGATACGTTTACGTCGCAGCGGATAGAGCCTTCCTGCATTTTGCAGTCGGAAATATCGATATATTTAAGTATTGAACGTATTGTTTCAAGATACGCCTTCGCCTCGTCAGAGCCGCGCATATCGGGCTTTGAGACTATCTCGATAAGCGGAACGCCGCAGCGGTTGAAATCTACAAGAGAACCGTCAAACTTGTCGGAATGCAGCAGCTTTCCCGCGTCCTCCTCGATGTGTATCCTCTCGATTCCGATCCTCTTTACGTCGCCGTTTTCCATGATAACGTCGAGGAAGCCGTTCTGGCAGAGGGGTATATCGGCCTGGGAAATCTGGTAGGATTTAGGAAGATCGGGGTAGAAGTAGTTCTTGCGGTCCTGCTTGCATATCCTGTTGATCGAGCAGTTGAGCGCGTGACCCATCTTTATCGCGTACTCAACGACCTTTTCGTTCAGCGTCGGAAGGGTTCCCGGCATACCGAGGC
>CANRHA010000199.1 GCA_947630315.1 uncultured Clostridia bacterium | reverse complement strand
GTCAACGGCTTTCACCCTCATAAGCTCCGACATAGTTTTGCCTCACTTGCCCTTGTAAACGGCGTGGATATTGTCACGATCGCCGAGCTATTAGGTCATGCAGACCCCGCGATTACTTTAAGGGTATACAGTCACTCAAATGAGATTGCAAAACAGCAAGCCGCGAGCCTTGTAAGAAACCTGTTAGCAGGGAATCAATAACAGCAAAAAAGCCGAGTGGGAATACCCTGCTCGGCGAAATTTTATGCCCCGTTGTGGTTTTTGTAGTGGTTTTTTGAAAATCAAAATTGCTGGCAAAAAATAACAAAGCCCGCAAACTACGCATTTACGGGCTTTTATAGTGGAGCTGATATCCAGATTCGAACTGGAGACCTCATCCTTACCAAGGATGCGCTCTACCGGCTGAGCTATATCAGCGCCCAAGCACGAATCATCCGTGCCACGATTTGATATTATAAACCATGTTCGGCGATTTGTCAAGCCCTTTTTATAAAAAATTTTTATTTTTTTGATATCTTCGCAAACGTCAAATTATGCTGAGCTATCCTCAATTTCGGGCATTACTAAAAACTTTCGATAGCTATTGACAAATTTCCCGGGCGCTGATATAATAAAGTAAATATTATGCCTTATCAAGAGCGGTGGAGGAATCAGGTCCTATGAAGCCCGGCAACCTGTTTTAAGGTGCTAAATCCTGCGGATTATCCGAAAGATGAGGACAGATTCTTCTGCGCGTTCCTTTCGGGCCGCGCTTTTTATATTGAATCACCCTTTTTCGGAGGAATTTAAATGAAACGTCTGTTTACATCAGAGTCCGTCACCGAAGGACACCCCGACAAGCTTTGCGACCGCGTATCCGAGGCGGTCCTTGACGAATGCCTCAGCCAGGACCCTTTGTCAAGAGTTGCCTGCGAAGTCTTTGCAACCACAGGCATGGTCCTTTGCAGCGGCGAAATAACATCAAAAGCCAGGCTCGACATTCCCGAGATCGTCAGAGGCGCGGTGCGCGAGATAGGCTATGACCGCGCAAAATACGGCTTTGACGCCGAAACATGCTCTGTCATCAGCGCTATAAACCATCAGTCTCCCGATATCGCCATGGGCGTTGACCGCTCTCTTGAAAGCCGCCTCGGCGACGGCTTTGACATCGGCGCAGGAGATCAGGGAATGATGTTCGGCTACGCATGTGACGAAACCCCCGAGCTTATGCCGATGCCGATTTCCTACGCCCATAAGCTCGCAAAGCGCCTTGCTGACCTCAGAAAAGACGGCACTCTCCCCTACCTCAGGCCTGACGGAAAATCCCAGGTCACGGTGGAATATGACAACGGCCGCCCGACAAGGATCGACAACGTTGTTATATCGACCCAGCACGACCCCGAGGCTACTCAGGAGCAGATAAGACGCGATATAATCGAGCTTGTAATAAGGGATATTATCCCTGCCGAGCTTTTGGATAACGACACCGTTTACTATGTCAACCCCACGGGTAGATTTGTCATAGGCGGGCCTCAGGGCGACTGCGGCCTTACCGGCAGAAAGATAATCGTAGACACCTACGGCGGGTACTCCCGCCACGGCGGCGGAGCGTTCAGCGGAAAGGACCCCACCAAGGTCGACCGCTCGGCAGCCTACGCCGCAAGATATGCTGCAAAGAATATCGTAGCCGCAGGGCTTGCAAAAAAATGCGAGCTTCAGATCGCCTATGCGATCGGGGTCGCAAAGCCCGTTTCGCTGATGGTCGACACCTTCGGCACCGGAAAAGTCGACGATGAAAAGCTTGCAGCGGCAGTAGAACGCGTGTTCGATCTTCGCCCCGCAGCTATTATCGAGGATCTCTCGCTGAGAAAAACCCTTTACCGCCCCCTTTCCGCCTACGGCCATATGGGCAGAGAGGATCTCGGCGTAACATGGGAGCGCACCGACAAAACCGAGGCGCTTCTTGACGCAGTAAAATAGGTTTAAGAATATGAAACTCAAGCTCTCCGAGGTACTGTTTATCGTGATCTGCATCGCTGCCGCCGCCGTTTCGGTCGCCGCGGTGTATATCATGCGCGACGGCCGCCCGGAGAGCGATTTTTCTGTCAGCTTTGCAGAGGAACCCGAGGGCTACGACGTAAGCGTTATCAACGCGGCTTCTATTGAGGATTTCATGAGCGTCAAGGGCATAGGCGAGGTAAAGGCGTCGAATATAGTATCATACCGTACCGCTTTGGGCGGATTTACGCGGGTGTCTCAGCTTCTTGACGTAAACGGGATCAGCGAGCAGCTGTACAATAACATTATAGATCATTTCTACAACTCCCCTGCCCCGGCTGTGACTACCGCCACGGCCGAAATAACCGTGCCAGCGACATCTGCGCCGCCCGAGACAACGCCTCCCGAGACCGAGCCACCTAAAACGGAGGCCCCGCCCGATAAGACGGAGCCTAAAAAGACAGAAAGTCCGAAAACATCTATAGAAACAAAGGCGCAAACCGCCGAAACCGAGCCGGTTGAAAGAGTGCGCCGCAGCGTAAACATCAACGAAGCGAGCGCCGAGGAAATTGCCGACGCCCTGCTTATTGACATCGAGATCGCCCGGGAGATAACCGACCTGCGCGACAAGATCCACTACTACTCGACCGTTCAGGAGATAACCCTCTGCGACAGCATTTCGGCCGATATGTATTCCGAGCTTAAGTATTATATCCTGCTTGAATGATCAGCCCGTAACATTTCCGGAAATCAGTTTATATATCGCAAAAGCGATAAGAAGCACGCAGATCATATTTATAACTATCGGCGCGACAACGCTGCCTTTGGCGCTGTCCGCCTCTCTTTTCGGCAGAAGCCCCGCCTTGCGCAGAACGGTCATAATAGGCTTATAGAGAAGGAATGTGACCGCCGCGTTCAGGGTAGATTTTACGGCGTTGAAGGGCAGGAATCCGGGTATCAGAAGCTCGGTTATCGCCTCGCGGCTTATGCCCATGTACAGCGGAGAGATCAGGTAGTTCCAAAGCAGCATCACCGCAGTCTCGCTGACTATTGAGCAGATAAGCCCTATGACCGCGCCGCTGATATTTCTTTTGCGCATATAGATAAGCCCGACAGGCAGAATGAACGCGCAGGAGGAAAGAATATTCATGACCGCGCCAATTATGCCGGTGTCGCTTATTGTTATCATCTCAACGAGCGAGATCACTACAGAACTCATCACCGCCGGCACGGGGCCGAGTATAAGCGCTTCAAGGGCTAAAACCGCGTCCTTGGCCTCGTATTTAAGAAATCCTACCGCGGGAACAAATGGTATCCTGAGTATAAAAACGGTCAGGAACGCAAGCGCCGAAAAAAGCGCCGCAAGGGTAAGCGTTACTGTAGTTGAACCTGTTTTTCTCATAAAAGAACATCTCCTTAAAAAATAAACCCGCGGAAAAATCCACGGGCTTTTTACATGAATTATCTTCTCTCATCCGGACTTTACCGTCGGTATCGGAATTTCACCGATTCATGCCAAATATGGCTCGCGGACTTTAACCGCCGGTAGGGAATTTCACCCAACCCCGAAGATTCGGTATTAAATTTTTGCCGAGGTTCAGTCCTCGTCGGCTTCGTCGTCCTCGTCGAGGTCAAACTCCAAAAGCTCGCCGCAGTTGGGGCAGTTGACCGAGCCGTCTTCGAGCATA
>CANRHA010000198.1 GCA_947630315.1 uncultured Clostridia bacterium | reverse complement strand
CATCCTTTACAGTTCCTATATCAGCTTGCATCAATGTCCACCGCAGTAGCGGGAGCCATTCCGCGCCTAACGCATCTATCCAAAGCACAACACAATCATCTGAAAGCAAGTTGCTCAGCACGGCATATCTATAATCATACGCATCTGCCTGGATGCCCGAAAAATACAGGGCTTCATCTGCAGGGAGGGAATTTTCAAGTTTATATGCTTTGTAGAGCGCAAAATATCTTGCGAGGTCACTATCATAGATACCACCATCTAGATAAGCGTATAACTCAGGATATATCTGCTGTAACCTTTTTGATGCAAGTGCCTGCGCCGCATCCTCTCGCATCCATTTACCAACCAGACGGAGCAAATATATTCTATCGTTCTTTTCCTTTCCAGAAAGAAACTTTAGTCGATCTTCATATGTAGAGATTTTATCTAGCTCTGAAAAATACTGTTCATCCTTTTTCAGTCCCATTGAGTCTATCAACTTTTGGTTCTCTTCAATCCACTTCGGATACAAATTATATACTGAGAAAATATCATACAAAATGTGATTTTGAATATCTGTCAGCCTTGAAGAATGTAACACACAATGACATAAATATGTATCATCCCGATGCCGTTTGTACCAGAGTACCACAAGCTGTTTTTCGCCAACCTCCATGGCATTCCATTTACTCATTATATCCACACCGGAAAATGTCGCCACATTAAGAGCAGACAAAACAGCCTCATCAAGTGTGCAGCCACGCAGTGCATAGTCAAACAAGATGTTTTGAGTCTGTTTGGGACAATCATCCTCTGTCAGAGACAGTGCACCCGAAAGGCTTTCTCTGATAAACGAAAAGGTATCGCGGATGACTCTGATCGTTATATTACCTGTGGTCGGCTGAATCGACTTATCCCTATTTGTCAAAAGGAGTTGCTCTCTAGGGGAACTATTCGGCTTAGACCAATACTCATACCAGTCTTGCAAACCTATAAGCATATGCCCCTTTTGTGTACCAAGCTGAAAAACATATTGCTCAAATTCGCCAGAAAAAACCACTAGATCGAGCCGCTGCTCCTCTTCTCTTTCATCAACGCAATTGTAATAAAATCCCTCCTTCCGAACATCCTCACACAAGTGAAGCGATCTATCATGCCATTGGGCTTCGCATCCCCACAGGGGGATAATAATCCTCCCGCTACTTGTTGCAGGCACTTGATTGCTCCACAGCTTTGCAAGGCGTTGAGATGTCGCCTCGCTTTTACTGAAAAGCCGCAGATATTCACTCACGCCGGGCAAAATGAGCCAACGATCCCAATACTCTTTATCTGTCAGATTCTCGTACTGTGGCATCACATCTGCTGAAGGGAACAGCACGCTGGATGGCACAACAGTTATATCAGGAATCTTGTTTAGTTTAGAGAGAAGCTCACAATACTGTTGAACATTCCTGACCATGATAGCGCGACAAGGAAAGCGGGACTTAATACCTTCCTGCTTTTCTTTTTCCAGTTCGCATATTACCTGATCAATGGTCATTGTATGTACCCCCCCTCAGTCTAAAAAGTTATCACAAAATTCAGGATGATTCTCAATAAACTGTTTTACTCGCTCACGGAGCGTACTGGCATCCATACTATCTGCGCAGTTCTTGGCACGCTCAAGTTTTTCTTTTTTTGCCTTTTCTTGAAGCGCGCGCTTAAGGATTTTTTGGAGGACCGCAAGATCTGTAATTCCCCATGCACTCATATCATTGCCTATTTGCATTTTAGCTTGTGCAATTATAGCATCCTTCTCTTCTTCAAATATGCTCCGATATTCTTCGCCGACAGTCTTAAGGAACGCCTCTGCGATCACTTTATCATTGGTCAGTATCGATACATCCATATCTTCCAAAACACTTATAGCGCTCTGGACATTTTGATCTAAGGTCCTATTGCCATTCTGAACATCAATGACTGTCTCTATAGCCTTCTGCTGCTCTTTGCTGAGTATCCACAGCAATGGAGCTCCGTGCGTTTTACACCATCCCTTGACTGTTTCTTCACCTGACAAGGCATACCAGCGCTCTTTTAGCAGCACTCGGTTTCTCGCCTGACTGATCTGTCTGACCTGCGTGTTCAACTCTTTCTCAAACTGTGAAAGGCTGGTATCGCAAGTCATATCCTTTAGCCCTATATACACAGCACTCAGCTCTTCATTTGTACACTCAACGCCTAGAGCCTCTATAATTTCCGCCAGCACGGGCTTCGCGTCCTTCAGACAGTCCACCGCGTTCTGACCATATTGTGTCAACACTGCAACATCGTTCGCCCTCTCTTCAGGGGACATCTGCGCAGTGCCATTAAGGGAAACATTGCGGAGTATTTTAAGTGCAGGAAACCACTTTACGCCACTCTTCTCAATGGCTGCCATAGGCATACGCAAGAACCGGAACAGGTTAAATAGATCTTTCCTTACACTTTCTGTACTATGGTACGTCTTCCCCATAACATTATTCAAGACATCGAGGTACTTGTAATCGCTGACAACATCAGGGAGCTTTCCTTTTACCTGTTCCTCAGTCCATGTGTAGATTGCGGTCTGCATGACCAAATGCAGTTTATCGCTGAGCTCCTCTGGCTGGACACTCAGTTTGGCTGCTATTGTTTTTAGCTCTGGAGATGCATCAAACAAAAATCTCCGGAAAGCAGCATTCATTACATTTTTATCCTGAAACGCTCTTTCCAACGCCTTCCGCAGTTTCCCACGGCCATTGAACAACTGTATCACATTGCTCATGATGGATTCCCGATTGTTTTCCTGCGCAATGAACAGCTGCATATCATCCACTATTTTCATAGCGGCATCTTTAAAATCTACACTACCATAAGCCTCATCAGGCAAATACTTTAACGCCCACAGAGGCGCGCCTGCTTTTGTCACCGCCTCGCGCATATTATGCCAGCACTCAGTTTCATTTGCGATCTGAGCATCTGTGAGAGCAAGAATCTTCTGCGCATACTGCCTGAAGTTCTGAAATGTTACCGTACCAGCAGACAAATAATCCGTTGTCATAGTACCCTTGCACATATTCAGCACCATCGTTTTGAGTGTGCTCTCTCCCAAAACATGTGTGCTTTGTGCGCTATCCGTCCAGCTAAAGGCACTGTCTTTATAGCAGGAAAAGACGTACCCCAGGAGCACGCCACACGCAATGGTATTATAATACCCAAACGGCTTCTGCTGCAGTTTCTCCCACAGATCACTCAGCACCACCCGCTGCCCAGAGAGCATCTCATCGCGTATCAACTGTGCCAGTGCACTAACAGATGCCGCAGCTTTGCTTCCAGAAGCATCAACCATGCCATCAATGGATGTGATGTCAAGCAGGCCGGCAGCATTCAAACTGTTAAGGACGCTCTTGAGCTGAGAATTACTACTTTCACGAGTGATACCTGCTGTCGGTGCAGAATCATTGCACGTTTTGTATGCCGTATTGGTAACAACGAAACTCTCAGGTGCGTAAGGGAATAGCGCCTGGAGGACATTGGTATGGATGGTCTTGCGAAGGTTAGGTAAGCCATATTGATTTGTAAAGACCTGTTCGCCGTTCCAGGCAATGATCCTACTGCCGCTAACAGCACTTCCGACCCACGAACTAATAACAGTCTTCGCTTCAAATTCATACTGCCTGCCGGAAGCGTTCTGCCCTCTCATATTTGCGATC